>CAWHFT010000165.1:0-35027 GCA_963828175.1 uncultured Spirochaetota bacterium | reverse complement strand
TCTGTGGCTCTGGCAAGCCAACAGGAGCCGCGCGCTGCTGACCATTCAACCCCAGCGCGCCGACCAAACTTCTCCTCTACTGGCGGAGAATGTGGGACAAAACCGCGTCAGCAAGTCTGGGTCACAATCTCGTATGTATAGCTGGGCCAGAGCCTTCCTCTTTGATCGTAGACTCCCTTGCAACTACTAGTCGCGACCGAACCTCCAGGGATCAATGTCCCCCCTCTACACCAACGGGGCCAGCGACCACGCCCACTCTCTCTCAGGCCGTTAGTCTGCAGGATGGTGCGGGTGCCGTGATCTCCAAAGCGATGCCGGCCAAAGGCCAGCTTAGACCCGAGTCCGCTCCCAAAACGCTCTTCGGAGTTATCGTCCAGGAGGGTCCCCATCTCTGCCAGAGGCCCTCGCGAAAACGGCTCCTGCGGTGATAAGTTCTGCTGCGGATTTCACAGTTGTCGCCTAAGGCTATCCACAACCTCCGATGCCGCCGAACACCAGTACCTGAGCAATTCGACCGAATTCATTGCTACACCAGTAGCCTCCTCTCTCGCCCGCAACCATCGCCACGGTTCCAGTTCTTGCACCCTTGACCGACCGCTGCAGCGGCTGTGCTGGACAAACGGGTGGCGCAATCGAGAACCGCAACGTTTGGACAAGAACGCGGCAAACGCCTTCGCAGAAAAGTGCAGAGTTGGGAACCTGCGCGGTTCACACCCGAGAACTTGGATAATGGTTATTCGCTCAAGAGCATTCCAGACCCGTCGACGAAAAAGCAAATACAAGCAACGCCTCAACTCGCCGGTCGCACCCCTTCGCGTGGCTGTCGCCAGCCCTTACCGCAATTAATTTGGCCAGCGTAAAAACAGCTTGGTACCACTGCTCCAAGCTCGCGGACAAGCAACAAGCTGTCGTGCGCAAATTGGATTCCCAATTATTCGTGGTGGGCAAGCGCCCGCATTAACATCCTCGGCTCCGGCAGCGCCGGCCCCCAAGCTATCTGGCACAAATTCTCGAGAAAACGGTGACCCGCAAAGCAGTCCCGAATTAAGAACCGAACCAGTTGTCCAAGCCGGGCCAGTCCGCCGTCTCAGCCTCGACGAAAGATGTGCAAGCGGGAGGAGTGGCAGCGACTTCCGGTGTGGACGGCGCGAATCTCGATGCCAACAACGTTACCGCCAAAACGTTCGCGGCCGCCGCAACGAACAGCACGGATACGCTGTTGCTCCCCAATCCCTCCGCCGCCAGTACCAATCTACAAGTTTTTCTCTTTCTCCGAGCCCATTACGCTAGACTCGAGGCCACTTTGGGCGGCACAGGTTGAGAACACGTGCCGAGGCCGCCGCTGCTTACCCCGACACAATGTTCCAGTCGGCAAAATCGGCGGAGCGCCTGGGGCAAAGCGAACTCAGAAGTCGGAATTCAGGCAGGCGAGTTTGGCAACGTGGATATCCGCACCTCGATGGCTCACAATCAGTTCACTGCCCAGATTTCCGTCGAGTGCACAGAGCCACACAGCAAAGCGCTGGTAGCGGCAAGTTGCCGAGCCTGGACGTGGGGATTCGGACCAGCACCTTCCCAATTCCAACATCATTTTCGGAGAACCCATCGAAATACGGCTCTCCCCTGTTTTCGGCCAGGGTTCGCGCGAGAGCCAGACCAACTTAACAAAGTGCGGTCCCACACAGCTTCCAAAGATGAGTTCTTGCTCCCGGCCTTCATGGGACCGCAGAAGCGGAATCTTTCCACGAGAGACTTGATGTTCACGCGCGTAACTCAGCAACAACGAATCGACCAAAGGGCAAAATAGAAAATCTATGAATATTCAGACAACTCTATCCATACTCAGCCGCGAATTTTGCTAGTACTGCGAAAGCGAGTGCTGCAGCGGCTTTGTTGAGCGCGACGCCGACCTCGGATGGGACAAGAGCTCTCGAAAGCACTTTCCTAAATTTCCTCGGTAACCGAAATGCAATTGCATATATCTACATGTCCCCGATGATTACTCGTACTTTGGTGGGCCAAATATGTCATCCATGAACCAATTGAATTGAACTGATTTCAATTTAACCAAACGCTCACGACGGCGTTTTCTAGCCCCTCGACCTCGGGAACGGAACCAAATCTCCGACTGCCTAGCACCACCTCAGCCACCACAGACAAACTAATGCCACTATTTTCGATTCCACTCTCCGGGTTCGAGGGCGTCGGAAGACGCGGTCAACCCGGAGAGTGGAATCGAAAATAGTGGCATTAGTTTGCTCCTGTGGTGGCTGAGGTGGTGTAGGCAGTCGGATTTGTGGTTCCGCTCCCCGAGGTCGAGCTGCTAGAAAACGCGGTCGTCAGCGTTTGGTTAAATTGAAATCAGTTCATTCAATTGGTTCATCGATAACATCTGGCCCACCATGGTCGTGGGATCCATGGGGGACGTGGGATCTTGCGATTGCATTTCGGTTACGAGCAATTTTAGGAAAGTGCTTTCGGCGCTTTGTGCATCCGAGGTCGGCGTCGCGCTCGACGAAGCCGCTGCAGCACTCGCTTTCGCATTGCTGGCAACCGGCAGCGTGCTGGATAGTTGCTGAATATTCATATTTTCTCCTTTGCCCTTTGGTGGAATTCGTTGCTGCTGAGTTACGCGTGAACATCAAGTCTCTCCGTGGAAAGATTCGCTTCTGCCGGTCCCATGAAGGCCGGAGCAAGCTCATCTTTGGAACTATGTGGGACCGCACTTTGCTGAGTCGTCTGGCTCTCGCGCGAACCCTGGCCAAAACTGGGAGAGCCGCTGTTCGATGGGTTCTGCAAAATGATGTTGGAATTGGGAAGGTGCTGGTCCGATAGGCGATTTTGCAGGCTCGGCAACTCCGCTACCAGCGCTTTGCTCAGCTCGGTGCGCTCGACGGAAATCTGGGCAGTGAACTGATTGTGAGCCATCGAGGTGCGGATATCCACGTTGCCAAACTCGCCTGCCTGAATTCCGACTCTGAGTTCGCTTTGCCCCAGGCGCTCCACCAATTTTGCCGACTGGAACAGTGTGTCGGGGTAAGCAGCGGCGGCCTCAGCATGTTTCTCAACCTGTGCCGCCGAATTGGCCCTCGAGTCTGGCGTAATGGGCTCGGAGGAATGCGCCGCTGCTGGTCCATTGGTACTGGCGGCGGAGGGATTCGCGACCAACAGCGTATCCGTGCTGTTCGTTGCGGCGGCCGCGAACGTTTTGGCGGTAACGTTGTTGGCATCGAGATTCGCGCTGTCCGCACCGGAAGTCGCTGCCACTCCTCCCGCTTGCGCATCTTTCGTCGAGGCTGAGGCGGCAGACTGGCCCACGGCTTGGACAACTGGTTCAGTTCTTAATTCGGGACTGCTTTGCGGGTCACCGTCTTTCTGAGAATTTGTGCCAGATAGCTTGGGGGCCGGCGCTGCCGGAGCCGAGGATGTTAATGCGGGCGCTTCCACCACGAATAATTGGGAATCCATCGGCGCGCGGGGCGTTTGATGGCTTGTTGTTGTCCCCGAGCTTGGAGCAGTGGTCCGAAGCTGTTTTTACGCTGGCCAAAGTTGATTTGCGATCAAGGGCTGGCGACGCCACGCGAAGGGGTGCGACCGCGAGTTGAGGCGTTGCTTGTACTTTGTTCGTCGACGGGTCTGGAATGCTCTTGAGCGAATAACCATTATCCAAATTCTCGGGTGTGAACCGCGCAGGTTCCAACTCTCCGCTCTGCGAAGCATTTGCCGCGTTCTTGTCAAACGTTGCGGTTCTGATTGCGCCACCGTTTGGTCCGGCACAGCCGCTGCAGCTTGGACTTCGGTCAAGGGTGCAAGAACTGGAACCGTGGCGATGGTTGCGGGCGAAGAGGAGGCTACTGGTGTAGCAATGAATTCGGTCGAATTGCTCGGGTCTGTGCTGGCGGCATCGGAGGTTGTCGAATTGCCTTCCGAGACAACTGTGAAATCCGCAGCAGAACTTATCACCGCAGGAGCATTTTGCTCCGACCCCTCTGGCAGAGATGGGGAACTCTCCTGGACAACTCCATCTCCGAAGAGCATTTTGGGAGCGGACATCGGTCTGCGGCTCTCCTTTGGCCGGCATCGCTTTGGAGATCACGGCACCCGCCGCCGGTCCGTCCGGACTAACGGCCTGAGGGAGAGTGGGCGTGGTCGCTGGCCCCTGGTTGGTTAGCGCTGTAAGACTTGATCCCTGGAGGTTCGTCGCAACTGGTCGTACCGGGGAGTCTACGATCGAGGAAGGCTCTGCCCCACTATACATACGAGTAACCAGACTTGCTGGCTCGGTTTTGTCCACATTCTCCGCCGGTGCAGAACCATCTTGGTCGGCGCGCTGGGGTTGAATGGTCGGCGGCACCAGCAGGCTCTGCTGGCTTGCCAGAGCCGCGAGGCCTGATCCCTGAAGATCCGTTCCAGATAGCTGTGGTGTCGCTGTGCCCTCGCTAGTGCTTTGCAGCGGCCTCGAGTCGCTCTTGACCTTGCTGGCAGAGCCACTCACTGGCTTAAGGATTTCGGTAAGACTGACGGAACTCGCTCCGGGAAGTTGATTGTCCTGTATGGCCTGCGCCATTAGGCTGGAGAACGTCTCTGAGGACTTTTCCCCTGGCATCACAATCGGCCCAGAAACGCTTTGTAGATTCGCAATCATTTGCGGCGCACTTGCAATCACGGATTTTCCTCAACTGCGTAATTTGCAAGTGGCAGGCCATAATTCCAGATTAGAGACCGTTCCCGTCGCGGGACCAGCCTGTGGAAAACTAAAGGTTTTGCGGGGTAGTGCCGATTAGAAAGGAAGTCGAATTGTTTGGGAGGGGTGTGCACTGGGCACAATTTGCCCAAATGCCGCTAGGCAGAGTCTGCCTATTCTCCCCTTTTTCTGCGCGCCAGGAATAAGTCGTCGATCCTGCTTTGTTCGCGTTTGCCTTGTTCTCGCGTATACACAGCAAGCTTGCGGGTTCGGAGCTCTTCTAGTACTTCCCGTTTTTGCCGGGCTTTTTCGTAGATTTTCAAGTGCTGCTGCCGCTTGGTTCTCAGATCGCGCAGCTTCGACTGCAGAATGTCGCGATATTGCTCCAGAGACAACTCCTGCTGGAAGTCGCCTTGTAAGTACATTGCCGGGACGCCTTCCTTCAGATCAGCCTCGCGTTGCTGTGCCGCAGCTTTTCGCCATTCTTCGATGCGGACAAGCTGCGTTTCCAGGTGAGCAATCTCCTGGTGAATCTTTTCCAGAGCAAGGTACTGTTGCCGCTCCAGGTTTTGACGGAACTGCAAAACGGCGGCTAGAGAGAAAATGAAGGGCATGATTCAACTGGGCAGTGCTAAGAGTTGCTTCTCAGTCTCGGCCAGTGAGGCTGTCTCTTCGGGTCGTTGCTGCAAGAAACGATTGATGGCGGGCAAGGCGGCGATTGCCCGGTCCAGCGCCGGATCGGTGCCGTGCTGGTAGGCTCCGATACGAATAAGGTCTTCCATCCGGGCGTAGGCGGCCACCAGCATTCGCAAGTTTCCGGCTTTTTCGAGATGCGCGGGCGAGCAGACATTGGGCATAAGGCGGCTTAAACTATCCAGCACTGAGATCGGTGGATAATGATTGCGGAGGCTCAGGTTCCTCTCCAGCACGATGTGGCCATCGAGCAAAGAGCGAACCGCATCGACAATGGGATCCTGCTGGTCGTCTCCTTCCATCAAGACCGTGTAGAAAGCGGTAATACTGCCTTCGGCAAAACGCCCCACACGTTCCGCCAGCCGCGCCAGCATGGAAAGAACCGATGGCGTGTAGCCTTTGGCAGTGGGCGGCTCTCCCGCGGCCAGTCCGATTTCCCGTTGCGCCATGGCAAAGCGCGTCAGCGAATCGACAACCAGCAAAACGTTTTTTCCGCGAGCACAAAAGTATTCCGCGACCGCGGTAGCAGACAAGGCAGCACGAATTCTTAACAGCGGAGACTGATCCGAAGTGGAGACCACGACCACGGATTTATTTCGGCCTTGTTCGCCGAGGGTAGCCAGGAATTCTCCCACCTCGCGGCCGCGTTCGCCCACCAGTGCGAGCACCGTTAAATCGGCGGCGGTGCCCCGAGCCATCATGCCGATCAGAGTGCTTTTGCCGACGCCGCTTCCGCCGAAAATTCCGACTCGCTGGCCGCGCCCGCAAGTGAGGAAGCCGTCGACGGCCCGTATGCCGCAACCCAGCGGTTCCGTGATCAAAGTTCGGTCGAGCGGTAAGGGCGCTAATCCATCCACCGGCATGGATCGAGTCGCATTGTACCCGCCTCGGCCATCCAGAGGCTGTCCGGTCGCGTCGATTACGCGGCCTAGAAGTTCCGGGCCAACTTTCAGCGAAGGCCTGGCTCCCCAGGTAACAATGCGGTCGCCAAAACGGATTCCTTGTGGCTTCTCCAGGCTCATGGACAGCACGCTGGAGCCACGGAAGCCGACAATCTCTCCTTGAAATTTGTCACCCTCGGCGCCCAGGATTTCGCAGGATTCACCAACAGAGCAGAACGGCCCCGCGGATTCCACCAGGCTGCCTACAACCTGAGTGACCCGCCCGGTCCAACGCACCGTAGAAGCGATGCGGAGCCAGTTTCGGCAGGCGTCAAGATGACCGGCATTCATTGTGCTTCGGGTCTCTGGGCCAGCAAGTCGAAAAATCCGGTTTCGACTTCTTTGAGTTGGGCATCCATTCCCATGTCAGCCATGCCCAATTCTGTTTCCAACACGCAGCCGCCGGGAGCTAATGCAGCGTCCTCGACGACTTCCAGATTGGCGATCTCTCGGAGATAGTTCTTCCAGTTCGACACATCCTCCGGACGAACGTGAACCGTCACCTGCGTGCCCTGCTGTAATTTCTCGAGCATGACCTTCACCAGGCCGGCCACGACCATGCGGTCAACTTGGGCTTCGCGATGCAAGATTCTCGCGGCAATCGCTAAAGCAAGGTGTATGAGTTCGACCTCGACCTTGGAGAAGTACTCGCTACGTTCTCGCTGGAAAGATGAGGCCAATTCCGCGAACTGCTGTTTCAGGCGCGCGATTTCAACTTCGAACCTCTCTCGCTGCCGGCGTTCGCCTTCCCCTATTCCTTCATTACGGGCCTCGCTGAGAAGGCGGGATAACTCTTTGTCGCTGATGCGCGGGACGTCCACCGTTTTGCTCGATCTCTCATCGGTCCGCGCTCCATCGAGGAGTCCGGTTTCGCTCGCGCTGTGTCCCGAATCATCCACGTACTCGAAACTCTCGATGTCCAATTTCTGAGATTGGCTGGCGCTGCTGTTATACGACGTACTCATCATCTTCCTCGGTCTTCAAGACAACCCTGCCTTCAGCTTCTAGTTTGCGTATCACCGTGATTGCTTCCTGCTGGGCTTGCGCAACTTCCCGGCCGCGCACCGGTCCCAGCGCTTCCATGTCCTCCTTCAACATATCGACGGCACGCGATGACATGGCCTTGAAGATATGATTTTTCAAGTCCAAGGAGGCGCCTTTGAGGGCTACGGCAAGCGTCTTTTTGTCCATCGCACCCAGCCACTCGCGGATAGCAATACGTTTTTATGTACTCAACGACGTATTGCTGTAGAGAAAGTTGTAATAGGCGGAGACGGACAAGCCGCCCTTGAACGCGACGAACGGACCGACGTTGAGCTGAAGGTACTGGAGGTTCCAGGCGTCGGCCGCCTGGAGCGGCTGGCGGTAATCGCAATCGAGCTCGAGTTGGGCGGCCTTCAGCAGCCCGGCAGCGGGAATGAATCCGGTGATGTCCTCCGTCAGGTCGAGCGAGCCGCCGAAGTAGGCCTGGCTCGCGCCGAGCACGGAGGCGAAGGCATCGAAGGCGTCGGCGACGGCCGCGGCGCCCAGCGGTTGGATGGTCCCCCTCACGTTGTAGCTGAGGTGGGCGCTCTCCAACGCGCCCGCGACCGATGCCGAGATATCCAGGGGGCTCAGGTTGATGAAGGAGGCGTCCGCCCCGACGCCGAAACCGCTGGAAGGATTCCAGGCGGCGTTGAGCGTGCCGAGGCCGGTCTGCACGACGTCGGTCGTCGCACCGATGGTGCCGGTGCCGTAGGTACTCTGGCTCAGTTCGATATAGCCGATGCTGCCCGACAGGGCGCCGTCAGGAGTGGCCGCCGAGACCTTCCCCCCACTTCGTACTCGCCCGCCGATAGCTCGGAGGGGAGATAGGCATAATTGTCGACGTTCGCGTCGTCCCACGGATGCCCGGCGAAAGCCTCGATGCGGAGCCAATCCGTCGGAGCCATCCAGCCGGACAGCCCATCGTACGAGGGCATCGACGAGCCCTGACCGGCGCTGCGACCGAAGCTGAGGCCGAACATCGGAGTCGAATAGCCGACCTGCGCCTGGTACAGATAGTAGCCGACCCAGGAGCCGGGGTTGCCGTTCAGGGCGTCCAGGAGGTTTCGGAGGGCGTTGTCGCTCGCCTCGGGGTTGCCGTCCGCATCCGACGTGTTGACGTGACCGTCGAAGGCGCCCAGGACGCCGCCGTACATCGAGAACGACCAGCCTTTGGCGATGCCGACATTCAGGCTTTCATAGTTGTAAGCCCGATTCACCAAGGTGTTGTCGCCATAGTCGAGCTGGTAGCCCGCGTCGGTCCGCCCATCGATGTCGAGCGCCCACAGGCCCGGAGCGACCAATAGCAGCGCGAGAACGGTACTGATCGCATAGCTACCACGCGGTCGTTGCGATCCAGAGTGGCGATGCATTTCCATATTCCTCCACGCGCTAAGACACTTCTGTCCTGATCAAAATCGAACGAAAGCATATGTATATGGAATTGAAAAGCCACTCGGTTAAGTTATGATATATAAGTGTGATAGTCGGAAATTGTCAATACGAAAACAGTCGGAAGACCCCCGAATCGTTGCGTCTTGAAGCAATATAGCAATAGAGCTATAGTGCCGACCGAACCTCAGGGGGGCTTCATGAAATTGTGCCGAGTAGTCTTTCCGATCGCGATTGCGGTCGCGCTCAGCTTCGCGGGATGCAGCAAGGGCGCCAAGAGCGCCGACCTCGTAACTCCTATCGGAAGCCAGGCTCAGGCCGATCCCCACGCGGGGGTCAAGTCCAGCGGGATCCCGGCCGGCGTAGGTCATAAGGGCAAAGTCGTCGACGTCCTCGTCGCCGGGGAGTACGTCTATATCCAGGTCGAGGAGAGCGGCAAGGACCTATGGGTGGCCGCGATCTCCGCGAAAGTGAACAAAGGCGATATCGTCGAGTTCGCCGATTCCACCCCCTTCCCCAACTTCAAGAGCAAGGCCCTGGGCCGGACCTTCGATTCCGTCATCTTCGCCGCGGGAATCAGGAACGACGGACCGTCGAAGTAGGCTATCTCAGCGGACTTCATATGCACTTTCGACCGACTCCGTCCCATTGGATAGAAGTATCCGGTGATTGCCGGCTCCCAACTGGTACCAGGTCTTGAAGGGAAAGGAACCATTGAAAACTGGGATTCCCGTCGATCGACAGGTCGGCCGTTCCCGTGCCGGTAGCTTCGATCACGAGCTGCTGCTTGTCCCGCGGCAGTCCCGGGTCCATGAAGAAGACCGAGCCGTCTAGGGGCCGGAGGATCGCCAAATCGGAGGCCATGTACCCGTCCGAAGGGCGATATCGATACCGGCTGAGCCAAGCCTGGTATTCCTGGGGATAGCGCACTTCGATACCGCTCGGGGTTTTTACGTGCCAGTCGCAGGGCGGGGGCTCGGTGCGGGGCCTGAACCACTCCATCACCTGATGCGGACAGGCGTCGGTCGCCGCCATGCCGGAAAGGCTGCAGACGGCGACCTGATGGAAGCCGGTCAGCGCGGGGAACGGCCGGTGCTCGCTGAAGGCTTCGAGCATCTTGCGCATCACGCCGGCGGGGTAGCCCGAGTCGGCGGTGCCGACGACGGTCTCGCCGCCGAAATTGCCGAGCCACACCCCGCCGAGAAGGTCCGTGGTGAACCCGATCGCCCAGATGTTGTTGAACTGGTTGCTCGTGCCGGTCTTCATGGCTCCGTCGAACTGGAGCCGATTGTTGCCGTTGCGTCCGAAGGTGAGGACGCGGTCCGGGTGCTTGGTGAGGATGTCGCGGACCAGGCTGGCGACCTCGGGGTCGACGACTTTGCGGCTCTTGGCTGTCGCCGCGTTATGCCCGGCCAGCGGCTTTACCGGAACGAAGCTGCCCTCGTGCAAAAACACTCCGTAGGCCTGAGTCAATTCGAAGAGGCTCACTCCGGCGTTCCCGAGCGCCAGTCCCAGGCCGAGGCTCCCCCGCTGGCTTTCCATCGACTTGAAGCCCACGGCGAGGAGGCGGTCGGTGAAGGGGCCTACGCCGATACGCCGGAGCACATAGACCGCGGGCACGTTCAGGCTGGAAGCGAGGGCCTGGCGGAGCCGGACGGGGCCGTTGAATTGGTCGTTGAAGTTGGCGGGCGTGTACACTTCCGAGCCGCCGAAGTCCGTCGGTATGTCCGGCAGGACGCTCGAGGCGGTAAAGCCCTGCTCCAGCGCCATGGAATACAGGAACGGCTTGAGGGTGCTGCCCGGCTGCCTCTGCATGGTGACGCCGTCGACCTGGCCCTGCGCCGCGGCATCGTCGAAATTCACGGAGCCGACCCATGCCGCTATCCTCATGTCGTCGGGCCGCAGGAAGAGCGCGGCCGCGTTCGACACCCGCTTGGGGCGAGCTTCCTCGACCGTCTGCGCAAGCAGATTCTCGAGATAGGACTGGAGCTCGGGCTCGATGCCCGTGCGCAGGGGAGCGCGCCCGCTTGCGGCCGCGATGTCCGGCTGGCCCGATAGCCAGCGAATGAAGTGAGGGGTCCGGAAGGGCCAGATATCGGGCCTGCCGGGATCCAGGACGCGGCGGTAGGCGGCATCCAAGGTATCGACGCCGTTCCTGTCCAGAGCGAGCCGGAGGACCGCCGCTCGGTTGTTGGCGGGATTGCCGAACGGACTGTAGTAATTGGGGCTTCGCGGGACGACGGCGAGGAGGAGCAGGTCCGACCTGGTCAGCTGGGCCAGACTCTTGCCGAAGAAGGCACGCGCGGCCGCCGGAAAGCCCTCGACGTTCTGGCCGAAGGGCACCAGGTTCAGGTAGAGTTCCAGCGCCCCCGCGCTTTCCGAGCCGCCGCTCGAGCTGCATGGCTTCCCATGCCTCGAGCAGCTTCGAGCCGCCCTTGCCTTCCTCTTTCCGGCCTCCCGCGCGCAAGAGACGGGACAATTGCATGCTGATCGTCGAGGCCCCGGAGACGGTCTTCCCCGCGGATCGGTTTTGCCAGAACGCGCGGACGATTCCCACGGGATCGACTCCGGGATGGAGCCAGAACCGCCGGTCCTCGGCCTTGACGACGATATCCACCAAATCCTGAGGCATCTTGTCCAAGGGGACGAACACGCGCCGCAGGCCGTTCGCCAGGGGGAGCACCTGCAATTCCCCGCCGTCCCTATCCAGGAACACCTTGCTGAATTCCAGACCGTCGAGCCGGCTTTGCGCCCCGTACGGCAGGAGGAGCGGCGCCGCCCACAGCAACAGCCCGAGCGACGCCGCCGCGACCGCGATGCGGACCGCGATCCGAATCAGCCGGTCATGGCTTGATGACAAAGAGCTTTCCCTCCGAACGGCCGAACACTTCGGGCTCGAATTCCAGGCTCGCGCTCGCGGGCGGCGTGGGATAGATGCCGGGCGTCGTCACTCGGACCAGGAACGTGACGGTCCGGGTCCCGGCGTAGAAATCGCGCCAGCGGTACACCATCATGTTGTCCAGGGCGAAGCTGTCGGGCCGGTACCAATACCACGCCCAGTCCTCGTCGGTCCACGAGCCGTACCCCTCGGCCGAAACGTCCATCGTGTCGCCATAGACGGTCTCGCGCTTGATGGTCTCGCTTTGGTTGCCTCCCTGAGCCTGGAACTTCCCGCTGGTGACGAACGTCGGATCGATGATCTCGATGCCGTTGGGGATGGGCACCAGCAATTCCAGTCGCGCTCGCCGCTTGGTCGTCGACACGTCCACGCGGACCCGGTAGGTCTCGCCGAGCTTGAGGTCCCGCTCCCCGACTTTGTCTCCGTCCAGGGTCTCGTACCGCTGGTCGACCTCGATGCCCTCGTCGCGGGCGAAGGCCGTCTCGTTCGGCAGGGCATAGCGCATGATCATCGTGTAGTAGAGCGGCGTGTCGCCGGTCTTGGTGAGCGTGAAGGGCAGGAGCTTGTCCCGCGGCAGAGCGGCAAGCGGCTTCGCGCCGAACTCCAGGCCCTTGCTCGCCTGGGGCTGCTGCGGCGTCAGGCTGAAAGTGGCCACGGCTTCGCTGGCGGCGGCGACCTCCAGGGTCGCGGTTCCCTTGCCCGGACCCTCGGCGTCGAGGAGCGGGATGAAGCCGAGCAGGGTCCAGAAATCGTTGTTCGGTCCCTGCCAATGGCGCTCGCTCTTGTTCAATGAGCCGGCGATGCGTTGGATGAGCCCTTGGTCCTCGCCCATGTCCTGAGAGTTCTTGAGGAGGATGGCCATCTCGGCGATCTCGGAGCTCCAGTAGTTCGCGACCTCGTAGGTGTCTTTCAGGTCGATGGTCTGCGTGCCGATCATCACGAAGTTCTTGCTTCGCTTGTAGACCCTGGCCGCGGACGGCTTGTCGCCCGCGGCGAGGTAGGCCTGAGCGAGGAGCCCGTATCCGCCGAGCCCCAGCTTGTCCTCGAAAGCTTCGGTCTGGGACAGATAGGCCTTGTCCGACTTGCCTCCCGCCGCGAGCACCATGTTGTTGTAGGCGTGAAAGTATGGATCGAAATCCTGCATCGGCTTCTTCAATCCGCCCAGGTACACGAGGAGCTTGCCGAGGTCCGGCGCGTCGCCGAGCTGGTATCCCCTCGCGCCCGCGAACTCCAGGAAATGGGCGGCCAGCAGGCTGATGTAGGGATCGGGGACATAGGGCTGCATGTAATAGTCGCCAGTATAAATGCCTCCGTCGGGCTGCTGCCGGTTCTTGAGGTCGGACATCAGGCCTCCGATGAGACCCTTCCCTGCTCCCGTATAACTCCCTGCGAAGGAATACAAAAGTCGCCGGTAATAACCCCAATATGGCCACCAGGAGCTATCGAGGAGCCGGGACAATGCCGGCTCGATGTAGGGGCGGAGAGTGGAGCTGGCGAGCAGGGTCAGGCTGCCGTAGCCCGAGGCGATGGTGCCGGGGAGCACCACGCCTTCGGTGGCGGCGGTCTGGGCGCGCGCGATGGTGCCGACGGTGGTGAACGCCTCCTTGATGAGGGGCTGCTCGACTATCACCTTCTCGGTGACCTTCTCGTTGACGACGTCGCTGCGCACCGTGAAGGTGATGGTCCCTTCCCCCGCGCCGGTCGCCGACAGGACGAACGGCAGCTCGTACTCTCCGTTCGGCGGTATCTCGACCGACCTGGTCTTGGGCCCGCCGATGGCGAGGATCGTGCTCTCGGCGGTGACCTGGACCTTTTGCGCCACGGCGGTCAGGTTCTTCATGACCACTCCGGCCGCGGCGGTGTCGCGGTTGCGGAAGCGACGCGGAAGGGCGGTCCTCACGTTGATGGGATTCTGGACTAGAAGCTCCCCTTCCTTGATTCCGACCCTGGCGCCGCTGACGGCCATCGCGGTCAGGCGGTAGGTCGTCAGCGAGTCCGGCAGCTTGAAGTGCACCTTCGCCACGCCCTGGGAGTCGGTCTTCACGAACGGATCGAAGAGCGCGAGGGGCCGGAAATCGACGCGCTCCTGCAGCTTGTCGCCGTCGCCGCCGGTCAGGGCCGACGTGTCGAAGGCCAGCGGCTTCATCAAGAGGCGCCGGCTGTCGTCGCCGTCGACGGCCAAGGGGAAAGTTGGCGATGTCGTAGAAATACTTGACCGGGTCCGGCACGTGGTAGTTGATGAGGTCGAGGACGCCGCGGTCCACGGCGAGCGCCGTGACCTCGGCATCGGCGACGGGCTCGCCGTTCCGCGTAACCTTCACCGAGACCTCGGCTTCCTTTCCAGGCTGGTAGCTCGGCTGGCCCGGCAGGATGGCGATGTCCAGTTCTACGGGCTTGGTCGACACCTTGAGGCCGACGATGCCGAACAGGCCCCTCGGCTTGCCGAGGTCGGGCGTGTACAGGTCGGTGGGCGGGGCCTCGCGCTTGGTGAAGGAAGTGAGCGCGACGTAGAACACGGGCAGGTACTTTTCCTGCACCGGCACGTCGATCAAGCTCTGTCCCCCTTCCAGATGGATGATCTTCTCGTCGTAGATGCCCTCGCGCTCGATGGTCATCACGTAGTCGCCCTTTTCCACCGGGCTTCTCACCAGGATGTGGGCGGTCTCGCCCGGAAGGTAAAGCTCCTTGTCGGCGATCATCTCGATATCGGAGGGCGTCTCGGTCGCGCGGCGGACCCAATTGCTGCCGGTGGCGTAGAACCGGACCGCGGTTTTGGCGACACGTCCGTTCGCGTCCTTCGATTCCACGGACAAGAGGTAGTCTCCCGCATCCTTGACGGTGAATGACCACGCGGCGGCGCCGGCGGCAGCCCTGATTTGCTGGCGCGACACTTCCGTTTCCACGTAGTCCCAGCGCGTGTTGATGCGCCCGTAGACGCCTTGCTGCTCGGTGGCCTTCCAGTCGCCCTTGAGGATCGTCGCGGTCAGCTGGGCGCCCGCCGTCCAGGCCTGGCCTTTCGGATCCACGAAGACGGCGTTGGCCTGGATTGGCTGCCCGGTCGAGACGAAGCGGCTCCACCAGCCGGACGTGCTGCCGCTGGCGAACCGCAAGCCGAGGTAGAACGAGGCCGGATGCACCAGGACATGGGTGGTGTTGGCTATCGCCTGGCGGTCGATGTCCTGCACCGTGGTCTCGAGCACGTAATCGTAGGCCGAGCCGACGGCGTTCTGGTCGTCGGTCTTGACGCTTAGCGAGACCTGCCCGTCGGTAGAGAGGGTGCCCTTGCCGTTGGTCAAGGTCTTTTCGCCCTCCCAATTGCCGGGTCCGAACACGAAACCGGCCCACTGCGGTCCGGGCGGCGCGAACGCGACGGGCTTGCGCGTCCAGTAATACGAATAGTCGGCGTTGGGCATGGACCCGCCTGCGAGATAGGAGGCCTTGATGCCCACGTTGGCGTCGTCGCCCGCGAAGTACAGGCGATCGGGCACCGAGCCATCGACCTGGAAGGCGAGCTTGCGGAAATCCGCCACCGTGAAGGTTACGCCGCTGGATCCTCGGCCCCGGTCATAGCCCCTCCCCGAGGCCGGACCGTCGCTCGTGTAGCTGATGTTGTAGGTTCCGGGCTCCAGGTCCTTGGGAAGGTCGAACCGGGTGGCGAAACCGCCGCTCTCGCTCGCTTTATCGTCCATCGTCCATAGGATCTTGCCCGAGCGGAAATCCTGGAGCTCGAGATGGAAGTTGCCCGTATAGGGCGTAAAGCCGTCGGGATTCTGGATCCAGTGGATTCCCCTCAGGGCCAATTCCTCCCCGGCCTTGTAAAGGCCGCGGTCGGTAAAGATCAGGACCCGGCTCACCGGCCCCTCGGCCGACATGACGCCGGTATGCGAATACACGGTCGAGGTGTACGAGTTCACCGAATTGTCGACCTGCATGTCGGCGCGGTCGCCGTCCTTGTGCGCGGACACGAGCAGGTAGTAGCCGTAATCCCAGGGGAAAAGCGAACGGAACTCGCCGCCCTTGAGCGGGAACGTCGCGAAGCCCGCGTCGTCGGTCTGCCTGGTCTTTTTGGGCGAGTCGGTGGATTGGCCCAGATCGACGGTCGCTCCGGCCACCGGCTTGCCCGTGCTCAGGCTGTTCACCCACACGAGGATCCGGTTGTAGGCGACGCGAGTGGTGATCCCCAGGTCGGTCACCTGGATGGCGAAAGGATGCCCGTCTCTGGATCGATACTGGTTGTTCGTGAAGGTGGCGGTGTAATTGAAATAGGCCGTGCCGAAGCCTTGGGCGTTGAGCAGCTTCTTCAGGTCGAACACCGTGTAGTTGACTCGGTTCTTCTTCCAGCCGCTGATGTTCTGCGGCAGGGGGCTGGGCTTGTTGGTATTGGCCCTCTGATCCAAATCGAAGCGGAAGCGGTCCGAGGCTTCCTTGCCGAAAAAGAGCGTGTCCAGGTTGCGCCCGTCCCAGATGAACTTGGGCGGGTAGGCGGCCTCGAGGTGGTGGAAGCCCCAGGGAAACTCCACGAGGGCGTAGGGCGTCGGTATCTGGACGCTCACGACCGTATCCGGGTTGGACAGCGGCCTTCCGTAAATGTCGCTCACGGCGCTCGGCGCCTGCAGGGTGACCTTGTCGTCCGGCTCGAGCGAGGACAGCCCGACCCGGAGCGTCGTGCCGAAGACCTCGACGGCGGCGGGCGTCACCTCAGCGTCGTTGACGAGCACCTTGTAGGTCTGTTCCGCGGCCTTCTTGTCCAGCGGGTGGCTGAATTGGGCGTACACCGGAATGACCCCCGGCTTGTTGGTGCGCGGCATGTCGTAGGCGTTGGCGTTCAAGGAGACCAGCGTGAACGGAGTGACCGTATGGAAATTCATCGATTGGTCGCCGCTTCGGACCGGATACCCGGGCAGAGGCGACGCCTTGTCCTTGAGGGTCACCGTGACCTTGCTGTTTTCCGGCGGATCGACGGCGAGCGTCACCAATATGGCGCGTTCGGTCCGCGTCGAAAGCCGGGCCGGATATGCGGGCCTGGATGTCGCGAAGCCGACCTCGCGCTCGCCGTTCGGGCCGGCGATTCGCACGGAGAGGAATTGCCGAACGAACTTCGGGTCGGCGCTCTGGTTGAACTCCAGCACCATGCAACGCGCTACCTTCGTGGGCACTTCGTTCGTGCCTACATCGGTATCGGGGTCGTTGCCGGCGTAGAAATTGACGATCTTCACCGGCTCCGTGTGGAACTCGAACGTGAAGGCCTTGCCCAGCCGGCGACCGCCGAGAGAAGTCGCGTCGGGCGAGACGCTCACCGTGTAGCGCGGCTGGTCCACGATGGTGTCGTTGGGCTGGAAGCTCAGCACTCTCGTGCCGTACCAGCGATATACGCCGGCCACCGGAGGATTGATCGTCATGAGCGGGGTCGAGGTGATCGGCTCGCCGAGCTTGGCCACGGGGACCATGGGCAGGTTGAACATCACGTAGATCGTAGGCCTTCGCATCTCGATGGGGAGCTCGCCGGTCGGCGCGTAGTCGACGATGGCCAGGTCCTCTTTGTCCTTGGGGTAGGAAAGGGTCGCGGCGTAGGCGGGATTGACCGTCCAATACTGGATGGTGCTCTGCCCGAAATCGATGTTCCCCTTCTTGAGCGCGCCTTCGACCGTCTCTTGGCGATTGGCCTCGGCGCCCAGGAGCGACGAGTCGAGCGCCTTGAGGGCCGACGTCGAATCGGGAGCCGGGCTCGCCTCCTGGGCCGCCAGGCCGAGGCTCGCGCAGAGCGCCATCGCGACGATCGCCGTGACGAAACACCTGGTTTTTTTAAGCATGACTCACCTCGTGATTTGAATGATGGACTTTATTGACTTAATCTCTTTAGACCCGACATACTACCACGCATCGGAGGCTCCATAAATGAAAAAACTCGTTCCGTTGTGCTTGGTCCTGGCAGCTCTTCTCGCGGCATCCTGCAGCGGCAAAAAAGAGCCCAGCCAGCCGCCTCAAGCCTCGACATCGGACAAGACCGCGATCGCACCGATCATCGACACGTCGAAGGCCAAGGAGATCGACGCCCGGCTCGCCGACTACGACGCGATAGTCACCAAATACCTCGCGGACACGAGCGAGAAAAACGCCGACGCCGTATCCGCGGACGAGGCGAAGCTCGCGAGCGTCAGCGACCAGCTGAGCAAGCTGGCCACCGATTTCAATCCCGACCAGCTGAAAAAATACAACGACATAACCGCGAAGCTGAACAGCTGAAGAGCCGCGAGGGGCCTACGCAATCCAAGGAAACGACTCGGCTGCTCATCGCAAAAAATCTTCGGTTGACGGTTCTTGTTTTGGAGTGTATCGTCACGCATTCAGTAACCCGCTCGGAAGGAAAGGACATGAAACATCCAAAGCTTCACTCGCTTCTCCTTATCGCCGTTTTCGTTTCATTCAGTTTTTTTTCCTGCGCGACTTTCCCCAAAGACCAGCTGACCTTGAACCTCGCCAACGAAATGCCACCCGTCGCTTACAACGCCGTAGCCAAGCCTGAGCATGCCAGGACTCTTTCCTACGAGGCGGGATATAAAAGCACGTCGGTCACCATGTCGTCCAGGTTCGGAAACGTCACGACGACTATGACCACGACGATGTCGAGCAACCAGAACCAGCCATTGGGCGTCCAGATGCAGACTCTATTCATCAACAGCCCCGATTGGACGGCGATCACGTCCTTGGTTTTTTCGGTCGACCTTACGAGCGTCTTAGGGGTAGTGAGCACGACGAGCTACATGCTGAACGCGGACACTGTGGTCCCCGTCCGCAAATAAGGAAAAGAAAAAATGCGCGTAAAATGGATCCCTTTCATCGCACTTTCGCTCATGGCCCTCGCTTTCTCTTCCTGTGCGAGCCTTCATCAGAAGCTCGCCTTCAAGGCCATACCACAGGACCTGCCCGTTTCCGCGTCGTCCTCGATACTCGTAGGCGACAAGGTGGTCCAATCCGACGGATTCGCATCTTCGACACCCTTTTCTATTACTAAGGACGTGTCGGTCCCGTTGAACCTGCCCAAGGCCGAGGTAGACCTCTATCCCGACCTCAAGGAGGCCGCGGCCAAGAGCGGAGGCGACGCGATCGCAGGCCTGAAGATTTCCATCCAGAACTTCCAGTCGAGCGACTACGGCTGGGTCTGTTTCGAGCGCTACATGGGAGCTTACATCGCGGTAATCGGTGGAGCGATGGTCGCTTTCACCGCAGAGTTCGGGCCAAGCAGTTACGGCGGCCCGAACGTCACCTACGACGCGACCTCCTACAACCGCGTCCTGGGCGCCGGCTGGGTGGTGACGGGAGTCGGGGTCGCGCTGTTCGGGGGCAGCTTCCTCCACGAGCGCCTGGGGCATAGCGTCTACACGATCGGCCTCGAGGGCCAATCGGTGAAACTCACGAAGGACCTCAAATAGCCGATCGAGCCTCAGCGCTTGCCGGCGTCGTAAGATCTCGCCGGCCGCCTTGGGCCCCACCGACTTGCCGCTGAAAACGACGAGGGCGATCGCGGTGAGCACGTAGGGCAGCATGTAGAAGACCTCGAGGGGCAGGGCGTTGAGTAGGGGTATGTCCTTCGCGTAGATCGACGAGGCCTGGGCGAAGCCGAAGAAGAGGCCCGCGCCTAGGACGCCGAAGGGATTCCACTTGCCGAAGATGAGACAGCCGAGGGCGATGAAGCCCGTCCCGTGGATGGAGACCATCGTATACTGGATGTCCTGGGTGAGCACCATGGCGCAGCCGGCGAAGCCGGCAAGGGCTCCCGACATCGCCACGCCCGAGTAGCGCATCTTGGCGACGTTGATGCCCATCGACGCAGCCGCTTGGGGATGCTCGCCGCAGGAACGCAGGCGCAGGCCGAAGGGCGTCTTGTAGACGACGAACCAGGTGAGGAGCACGAGAATGACGGCCGCGTAGAAGGGCGGCGAGACGTCCTTGAATAAGAGAGCGGCCCGATGATCGGGATGTCGGCCAGGCCCGGCACGCTCAGCTTGACGAGGCCCACCCTGAAGGCTTTCGTCCGCTGCTGGTTGAAGAAGATCTGGCAGAGGTAGACGGTCAGGCCTCCGGCGAGAATGTTGAGGGCCGTGCCGGAGATCACCTGGTCGGCCTTGAGGTTGACGCTCGCGAAGGCATGGATCAGCGAGAAGGCCATGCCCGCGGCGACTCCCGCAAGCAGGCCGATGTATCCGGCCATCGGCGTGATCGGCTCGAGGATGACGGTGACCGATGCCCCCGCGAAGGCCCCGACCATCATGATGCCCTCGAGGGCGATGTTGACCACGCCCGAGCGCTCGCTGAAAAGGCCGCCCAGCGCCGCGATGATGATCGGCGAGGCGTAGACGAAGGCGATGGGGATCATCGTGAGGAGGATGCTCATACGCCCGCCTCCGTCCCATCATCGACGAGCCGCTTCCGCACGCCGAGCTTGCGCACCAGGAAGTCGATGCCGTATTTCATCGCCACGAACAGCACGATGGAAGCCTGGATGATGCTCGCGATGTCCTTGGGGATGCCTTGGGACTGCATGAGCGGCTGGGCCGCCTTGAGCACGCCGAAGAGCAGCCCCGAGAGGAGTATGCCGATCGCCACGTTGCCGCCCACCAAGGCGACCGCGATGCCGTCCATGCCGTAGCCCTCCATGGCCGGCAACGCTCGGCCGTAGTTGAAGGTGCCGACCGTCAGGACCGCGCCGGCCAGCCCGGCGAAGGCCCCCGCTATGATCATCGACATGACGATGTTGCGGTTCACCTTCATGCCCGCGTACTTGGCCGCGTCCTTGTTGAAGCCGACGGCCCTCAGGCTGTAGCCGAAGGTGGTCCGCTCGATGATGAACCAGAAAGAGACCACGGCGAGGATGACGGGCACGAAGCCCCAGTTGAGCCTCGAGCCGTTGGTCAGGGCGGCGAGCGCCGGGTCGCGCAGGAGCGCGCTCGGGGCGAAGAGGTCGGTCTTGATCCGGTCGGCGCTCCCGAAGACGTTGACGATCATCAGGTTGTTGAGGTTGAGGGCCACGTAGTTCATCATGATCGTCATCACGACCTCGTGGACGTTGTAGCGGGCCTTGAGCCAGCCGGGGATGGCCCCCCAGAGCCCTCCTGCGGCCATCGCGGCGACGAGGACGAGAACGACGTGGATGCCCGGCGGCGCATGGACCCAGAGCGCCACCGCGATGGCGCCCATGGAGCCGGCGAGGAACTGCCCCTCGGCGCCGATGTTGAACAGGCCCACGCGGAAGGCGAAGCCCACCGAAAGGCCGGTGAGGATGATCGGCATCGACTGGATGATGAACTCGCCGATGTAACGGGGGTTGAAAGTGCCGGCATCCACGTCGACGCCGCTCAGCCCCTGGAAGAGAGCCAGGAACATCGCGGCCGGATCGCGGCCGGTCGCGACGAGTACCGAGGCGCCGAGGGCGAAGCCCAAGAGAATGGCGACCAACGGGATGACGAGGGCGGAGCCTTTCCTTGCCATGTCCTTACGCCGCCTTCCTCTTCGAGCCCGACATCATGAGGCCGAGTTCGTTCTCGTCCGTCTCGTCGGCCTTGACGACGCCCACGATCTCGCCGTTGTAGATGACGGCGATACGGTCGGAAATATCGAGGATCTCGTCGAGCTCGAGGGAGACGAGGAGGATGGCCTTGCCCTTGTCCCGCTCGGCGATGATCCGCTTGTGGATATACTCGATGGCGCCGACGTCCAGCCCGCGAGTGGGCTGGGCGATGACGAAGGCCTCGGGCGAGCGGTCGATCTCGCGCGCGACAATGGCCTTCTGCTGGTTCCCGCCGGACATCGCGCGCGTCGGCGTGGCTCCGCCCTGGCCGCAGCGGACGTCGAACTCGCCGATGAGGCGCTCGGCGTTGGCCCGCACGGCGGCCTGGTCGAGGACACCGCGCCGCGAGAAGGGCCTGCGCCCGTAGGAGTGGACGACCAGGTTCTCCTCGAGACGGAAGTCGAGGACGAGGCCGTGCTTGTGGCGGTCCTCGGGGATGTGCCCGAGTCCCAGGTCGAGGCGACCCTTTACTGCCATGCCCGCGAGCTCGCGTCCCTTGAGGACGATGCTGCCGGACTCTATCTCGGCGAGGCCGGTGATGGCGCGAACGAGCTCGGTCTGGCCGTTGCCGTCTATGCCGCAGAGGCCGAGGATCTCGCCCGCGCGAAGCTCGAGGGAAAGGTCCCGGACGCCGAGGACGCCCTTCGCGTTGCGGACATTGAGGCCTCGTACCGAGAGCACGACATCTCCAGGCCTGGCGGGAGCCTTGTCGACGTGGAAGTCGACCTCTCGGCCCACCATCATCTCGGCCATGCTCTCCTCGGAAGCATCGGCCACGCTCACCGTGTCCACGAGCCTGCCCCGCCTGAGGATGGTGCAGGTCCTCGCGACCTCCTTGATCTCCTTGAGCTTGTGCGTGATGAGCAGGACGGTCTTGCCCTCGCCGACGAGCCTGCGCATGATCTGCATGAGCTCCCGGATCTCCTGAGGCGTCAGGACGGCCGTGGGCTCGTCGAAGATGAGGATCTCCGCGTCGCGGTAGAGCATCTTGAGGATCTCGACTCGCTGCTGCATGCCGACCGAGATGTCCTCGATCTTGGCCTCGGGATCGACATTGAGGCCGTAGAGGCTCGAGAGCTCGCGCACGCGGGCACCGGCTTTTTTCCGGTCTATGACGAGGCCGGCTCTAGGCTCGAGGCCGAGGATGATGTTCTCGGTCACGGTGAAATTGTGCACGAGCTTGAAGTGCTGGTGCACCATGCCGATGCCCAGCTCGTTGGCGGCGTTGGGGTCGGCGATCCTGACTTCGCTGCCACGCACCCTGATCGTGCCCGAGTCGGGCTGGTACAGGCCGAACAGGATGCTCATCAGGGTCGACTTGCCCGCGCCGTTTTCTCCGAGAAGCGCGTGGATCGAGCCCTGCTCGACCCTGAGAGTCACTTTGTCGTTCGCGCGGACGCCCGGGAAATTCTTGACGATATCGAGCATTTCGATGATGTATGGCACCGAAGGTCCTCCGTCTCCGCTCGCGTCGAGTATAGCACGGCGGCTCGGGCGCAAGGCCGAAAAAAGACCGCCCCCGCGCTCAGGCGGGGGCGGTCGACAAAAGGGAACCGGGCTTACTGCCTGGAGTCTACCTTGAGCTTGCCGGAAGTGATCTGGTCCGTATAGTCGGCGATGGCCTTGACGATGTCCGCGCTGAGGTTGGGATTGTTCGCGGGGAGGCCTACGCCCTTGGACTTGAGATCGAAGGTGAGGACCGTCCCGCCGGGGAACTTGCCGTCCCTGACCATCACGGCCACGTCGTGGGCCGCTACGTCGACGCGCTTCATCATGGAGGTGAGAATGGCGGACTTGGTGCCGGAGTAGATGCCGTCGGCGTACTGGTCCTTGTCGACGCCGATGGCCCAGCGAATGTCGCCCTTGGCGGAGCGCGCCTTGGCCTCCTGGATGACGCCGTTGCCCGAGCCGCCTGCCACCTGGTAGATGATGTAGGCGCCGGCGCCGTACTGCTTGGAAGCGAGGGCCTGGCCCTTGCCGGCGTCGGAGAAGGAGCCGGTATAGTCGCTGAGGATCTTGGCCTCGGGATAGACGGCCTTGACGCCCTGGTCGTAGCCGACCTCGAAGTTGGCGATGAGGGGGAACTGCATGCCGCCGACGAAGCCGACGATCTTCTTGCCGTCGGCCTTGGCCTTGAGGCCGGCCGCGACGCCGGCGAGGAAGGAGCCTTCGTTGGCCGCGAAGACGGCGTTCGCGACGTTGGGCACCATCTTGCCGCCGGTGCCGGGGACGTCCTTGCCGTCCTTATCCTTGTCGGGAGGAGTGGTCACGACCGAGTCGATGATCATGAACTTCTGCTTGGGGAACTGCTTGGCAACCGTGTACATGGCCTGGTTGAAGAGGAATCCGGGAGCGATGATGAGGTCCATCTTCTGGTCGGCGAACGTGGAGAGGTTGGGGATATAATCGGCGTCCGCGGAGGACTGAAGGTATTTGACGCCCTCGCCTTCTTTGAGGTTATTTTCCTTTCCAAAGAGCTTTACGCCCTCCCAGGTGCCCTGATTGAAAGACTTGTCGTCGATGCCGCCGACGTCGGTGACGAGACCGACGCGGATCTTGGCGCCGACTCCGGTTTTCTTCTGGCAGCTCGCCAGGAAGAAGGCTGAGGTCAGGGCCGCGCAGACGAGAAGCGCGAAGATGATTCGTTTCTTCATACACTCTCCTTTATCGCGAATGATGGAATCGAGCTTGAGGACGGATCATAGACCCAATTAGGCAGCCATGCAATACTGCGGATATTTTGATAGCAACGCACGACTGCATATTTATGCATGCCGGCGGGCTATTCCGGCAACTCGCTCACGATGGCGATGCTCGAACTCGCCCCTATGCGGTCGGCGCCGGCCTCGAGCATCATGATCGCGTCGTGGTAGCTGCGTATGCCGCCCGACGCCTTCACCTGAAGCTTGTCGCCCACGGCCTTGCGCATCAGACGGACGTCCTCGGCGCTCGCGCCCCCGGTGCCGAAGCCCGTGCTCGTCTTGACGAAGCGCGCTCCCGCCCTCGCCGCGGCCTCGCACGCTTTGATTTTCTCCGAGTCGTTCAGGTAGCACGTCTCGACGATCACTTTGATTAGCGCGTCGCCCGACGCCTTCACGACCCCACGGATGTCCTCTTCCACCGCCCGCCAGTCGCCCGCCTTGGCGGCGCCGAGGTTGATCACCATGTCGATCTCGCGCGCTCCATGGGAGACCGCGAGGCGAGCCTCCGCGGCCTTGGTCTCGGGGGCGTTGGCGCCCAGGGGAAAGCCGACCACGGTGCAGACGAGGACGCTCGAGCCCGAGAGCTCCTTCGCGCAGAGCTCGACCCAGCAAGGATTCACGCAGACGCTCGCGAAGCCGTAGGAGCGCGCCTCGACGCAGAGCTCGCGGACCGATTGCTCCGTCGCGATCGCCTTGAGGAGCGTATGGTCGATTGTCTTGGCCAGCGTGGCCTTGGTCCATTCCTGCTGCATGAAGGTCCTCCTGAAATTCCGCTAGATTTCGAAGCGGCGCGCGAGGTATTCCCTGCGCGTCTCGACGAGTTCCTTGAGCTCGTCGAGCATCCGCGCGTCGGCGAGCTGGGCGATCGGGAACACCAGCTTTTCCGTCTCGTCCGTGTAGCGCCTGATGAACTCGTAATCCGTCACGTAGCCGAGGCTGATCATGTTGGAGATCCGGTCGGCCGACTTGAGCACTCTCGCCTTGTCGGAGCCGTACTCCTCGATCCTGGTGAGGAACTCGGCCTTGGTCTCGATGGGCCGGCGTGTCACCTCGAGGACCAGCTTGAAGACCTCGGCCGACTCCTCGTCGATCTCGAGGATGCGGTCCCGGTCGAAGCCCGGCACGTCCTCGATGAGGTCGTGGATCACCGAGGCCTTGAGCAGGACCGAATCGATGTAGCCGTAGTCGATGAGGATCCCGAAGGTGTCTATCTGATGGCGGAACATGTTGCCGCCCGAGCGCCTCCGATTGCCGATCAAGGCCGTGGCGAGCTGCAGGTAGGGGGCGAGGTGTATCGACTTGAGGAGGAGCATGTCGTTGACGTTCATGCCCAGGGCATGCCCGGCGCCCTCGCGCTCGCCTTCCTCGCCCTTGTTCGTCACGAGAGCTCCTCGATGTATTGACGGTACTTGCCGGCCCGACGTTCCGCTTCCTCGAGCTTGTCGCGCTCCTTGGCGACCACCTCGGGGGGGGCCGAGGCGGTGAAGCCCGAGTTCGCGAGCTTGGCCCTCGCGCGCGCAGCGTACTGTTCGTCCTTCTCGGCGTCCCGCCGCAGCTTTTCGAGGAGCTTGGCCGGGTCGACCGACTCCTTGATGTAGGCATAGGCCTCGAAGCCCCGGCCGACCATGGCGACAGTTCCCTCGGGGCGGGAAGCCGCCCTCTCGGGAGAGGTCCCGCCGGCGAGCAGGCCGATGAGGGATCCGGACTCCTCCAGGAACGAGGCGGCCTCGAAGCCCGCCTCGAATCGCAACGCGAGGCGTATCTTTGCGTCGGGAGCGACGCCGAACTCGGCGCGCAGCGAGCGGGTCAACCGGACAGCTCGCGCAGGGCCTCGAAGCGGGCGTCGAGAGAGGCTCCGTCTGTCGAGGGACCGGCGCCTGCCGCCTTGGCGCCGGCGGACTTCGCCTCGGCGATCCTCGCCGACGGATACGGGCGAGACATCAGCATGCCTCCCGTTTCACTACCTGGCAGCTTCTGGAAGATCTCCTCCGTGACGAACGGCAGGAAGGGATGGAGCAGGGCGAGGGACTGCTCGAGCACGTCGATGAGAACCGAGACCGCCCGATCCTTCTCGGCGTCGTCGGCGGGTCCGGCCCCCGGCCCCGCCCGGAAGGAGAGCTTGGTGGCCTCGAGGTACCAGTCGCAGAAGTCGTTCCAGAAAAATTCGTAGGCCGCGAAGGCCGCGTCGTTGTAGCGGTAGGACGCGAGCCCCTCGCGAATGGCCGCGGAGGCCGCGGCGAGGCGACCGTACGCCCACAGGTCGATGTCGCGCAGCTCGGGATCTTTCACCAGCTCTCGGCCCTCGAGGTTCATCAGGATATAGCGGCTCGCGTTCCAGATCTTGTTCGCGAACTTGGAGCCGAGCTTGAAGTCGTCCTTGTCGATGAGGATGTCCTGCGTAGAGGTGAAGAGGAAGGCGAGAGTGAACTTGAGCGCGTCGGCCCCGTAGAGATCGACGATCTCGAGGGGGTCGATGCCGTTGCCCAGGGACTTGGACATCTTGCGGCCCTGCTTGTCGCGCACGATGGTCGTGAGGTTGATGTCCCGGAAAGGCACCTGACCAGTGAACTCGAGGCCGGCCATGATCATGCGGGCGACCCAGAAGAAGATGATGTCGTAGCCGGTGACCATGGTCGTCGTGGGGTAGTACTTGCGCAGGTCCGCCGTATCCTTGGGCCAGCCGAGGGTGCTGAAGGGCCAGAGCCAGCTCGAGAAACCAGGTGTCGAGGACGTCCTCGTCCTGCTCGAGCTCCGTCGACCCGCAGAAGGGGCAGACCAGCGGCTCCTCGCGAGCTATCACGTCCTTGCCGCAGTGCGCGCAATGCCAGAAGGGGATCCGGTGGCCCCACCAGAGCTGCCGGCTGATGCACCAGTCGCGGATGTTCGTGAGCCAATTTTCGTAAGTGTTCTCCCACCGCTGCGGGAAGAACCGGATCTCGCCGTCTTTCCAGGCCTTGAGCGCCTTCTCGGCGAGGGGCTTCATCCGCACGAACCACTGCTCGGAGAGGTAGGGCTCGACGACGGTGCGGCAGCGGTAACAGTGCCCCACCGAGTGCGTGATGGGCGTCTCGGAGACGTAGAGCCCGGCGGCCTTGAGATCGGCGACGACGAGCTTGCGCGCCTCCTTGACTTTGAGGCCGCGGTACTTCGCGGGGACCGCGTCGTTCAGCGTCCCGTCCGGGTTCAGGATGTTGATTTGGGGGAGGTCGTGGCGCTTCCCCACCTCGAAGTCGTTGGGGTCGTGGGCAGGCGTAATCTTGACCAGGCCGGTGCCGAACTCGCGATCGACGTACTCGTCGGCGATGATCGGGATGAGACGGTCGGCGAGAGGTAGCTTGACCTGCTTCCCTACGATCGCCTTGAAGCGCTCGTCGCCGGGGTTGGCCGCGACGGCCGTATCGCCGAGAAGCGTCTCGGGCCTGGTCGTCGCGATCTCGATGTAGCCTGAGGGGCACGCGCTCGTTGCGCCGTCAACCATTTCGTAGCGGATGCGGTGCATCGATCCCGACTCGTCCTCGTGCTCGACCTCGTCGTCGGACAGCGCGGTGCCGCACGAGCTGCACCAATTGACGAGGTATTTTCCCTTATAGACGAGCCCGCGCTCGTACAGCGTGACGAAGACCTCGCGCACCGCCTTCGACAGCCCTTCGTCCAGCGTGAAGCGCTCGCGGCTCCAGTCGCAGGACGAGCCGATCTTTTCCAGCTGCCTCTTGATGATGTCGTGATGCTCGTTCGTGACCTTCCAGGTCTCCTCTACGAACTTCTCCCGGCCGAGCTCGCGGCGATCGATGCCCTTTTCGCGCAGCTTGCGCTCGACCACGTGCTGGGTCGCGATGCCGGCGTGGTCGGTTCCGACCACCCAGAGCGTCGGCTCGCCGAGCATCCGGTGGAAGCGCATGAGGATATCCTGGAGGGAATACTGGAGACCGTGGCCCATATGGAGGACCCCCGTCACGTTCGGGGGCGGGATTACCACGACATAGGGCTTCTTGCCGGCCTGTCCGGCGGGCTGGAAAAGTCCCTTCCCCATCCAGGCCTCGTAGATGCGGTCTTCGAAGCTCTTGGGATCGTAGGCTTTCTCAAGCTCGATCGCTTTCATCGCGGGATTCCTCCAGAGCGCTGCTTTTATTCGGCGTCACGGCCGGCGGCGCCCTGGACAGCGTAACAGAAAAAGACGAATAAGGGAAAGGGCGCGCGCCTTCCCCGCCACGGCCCGCGTGATATTGACCTCCGGGGCCCCAAGGATTAGTTTCGACAGACGCCTTGGAGGCCGATCCATGACCCGAGCCGCGAAGAACGCGCGCCTGTCGATACTTTCGAACACCATCCTCATATCGATGAAGCTCGCCGTCGGCATTGCGAGCGGCGCAGTGAGCATCATCTCCGAGGCGATCCACTCACTCATGGACCTCGCCGCGGCAATCATGGCGTCGTTCTCGATCAAGGTCGCGGCCAAGCCGGCCGACGAGGAGCACCCCTATGGCCATGGCAAGGTCGAGAACGTCTCTGGCGTAGTCGAGGCGCTCCTAATTTTCGCGGCCTCGGTCCTCATCGTCGTGGAGGCGGTCAAGAAGCTGCTGTCCCGCGAGGGCGTCGCCAACATCGAACTGGGCATAGCAGTGATGGTCGTCTCAGGGATCGTGAACTTCTTCGTCTCGCGTCGACTGTACAAGGTGGCGCGCGAGGAGGAGTCGGTGGCCTTGGAGGCCGACGCCCTCCACCTCAAGACGGACGTCTACTCGGCCCTGGGCGTCGCGGCGGGCCTCGTGCTTCTGGAAGTCGTGCGCGCGGTGTTCAAGGCGACCTGGGCCTACATACTCGACCCGATCATCGCGATCGTCGTGGCCGTTTTCATCCTGAGGGAAGCCTGGGCGATGCTGCGCAAGGCCTTCGAGCCGCTCGTCGACGCGAGCCTCTCGGTGGACGAGCTCGCCCTCATCCGCGCCCGCGTCGCCCGGCATCCCGGTTTGGCGGCGCACAGCGTGCGCTCGCGGAAGGCCGGCAAGACCAAGTACGTCGACTTCCACCTCGAGGCGCCGCCCGACATGAGCGTCGCCGAGGCCCATGCTCTCTGCGACGCGCTCGAGGCCGAAATCGAAGGCGAGCTGCGCAACACCGACGTCACGATCCACGTCGAGCCGAAGACCTACTAAGATGGACCCGCCTTAGGCAGTCATAAAAATGTTCTTCTCTTGCTATTTGTCGTGCGCCTTATACCAATCCCGCCAGATGATCCGGTAGATCGGAACCCATTTAGGTATGTGCTTGAGCACCGGGATGAACGGCGCGAAGAAGAGCAGCAGGAATAAAACCAGCATCAGGGTGCCGACGATCACGTCCGCGTTGGGCGCGGTGGTGAGCGGCGGAATCTGATACCAGATCGCGTAGGGCCAGAGCCACCACGGGCCCGGAAGGTTGTCCACCTCGTGCGTGATGCCCCACTGAGTGCCCTTCATGTCGTAGCCGTCGGCGACGTTCTGGTCGATGTCCTCCTGGAAGAAAAGCAGGGCCTTGGTGGTGTCGAGCGTGTAGGGGAGGCCCGTGCCGCTCGTGAGCGCGCCTTCGAGGAGCCCGGCGCGGCCGAGGTCGAGCATGCCCGTCATCATGGCGGCGACGGGGCCGTAGTCTCCCGCGGGGACCTTGACGAGGCCGTTCGCCTCCTCGGCTTTGTCCAGCCCGTCGGAGTAGGCCTTGGCCCAAGCCTTCTGCGCGTCGGGCGTCGCGGCCTTCCAAACGGCCAGCGACGCGGCGACTTCCTTGTCGAGGACGGCTACGCGCTCGAGCGGGGCGATGACGAGATCCTGCTCGGCGTCGATCGGCAGGGTCACGCCGAGCACGGTAGCCGGGCCCTGGCCGACGATCTTCTGGATATTTTCCGTGTCCTTCGTGTAGGGAGGGCCGTATTCCTCCAGCCCGTTCTCGCCGGAGAGCAGGTCCGTGGAGGTTTTAAGGAAGTCGAGCGGATGGTTCCGCGCCACGTCCTGCCCGCGGACGGTGGGCGCGTCCGGGGACTTGAAGACGATGGCGAGCACGACCACGAGAGCGGCCACGAAGGCCAGGGCGATGAGCCCCTCGCGGACGAGGTCGTAGCTTTTCATCGGGACGTCGCGCATATAGTCGTCGGATCTTTTGCTCATTTTTTCGCCTCCCCCTTGTCGGGATAGGGCTTTACCGGGCCCTCGTGCCTGATCAGCAGGATGTGGAGGCCGACGAGGACCGCCAGGACGGCGGGAAGCACGGCGACGTGCAGGGTGAGCATCTGGCTGTAGTTGGTGGTGAAGAAGAAGCCGCCGATCCCCATCGCGTTCATCGCGTCCTTGGCCTCGACGGCGTGCCACTGCGCCGACCAGTTGGCCGCCGAGAGGTAGCCGGTGAAGCCGGCGAAGATCGCGGCCCCGAAGGAGAGGACGCCCACCATCCACGTCTTGCCCCGACCGTCGCGGAAGCCGCCGATGAAGTACTTCGTCATCATGTGCAGTATCATGAAGGCGAAGAAGAGCTGCACCGACCAGAAATGGAGCGAGTTGAAGAACTTGCCTGCGGCGCTGACGTGGTACCAGCTAGGCCCGAAAAAGGCCATGATCATGCCGGTGAGGATCGTCATGGCCAGACCGCAGAGGGTCAGCACGCCGAACATATAGGCCATGGAGTTCAGATATACCGGCAGCTTGGTGGGCAGCGCGTCCTCCAGCGTGAGCTTGTCCTTGATGTAGTCTTGCGTCCTTCGGGTGAGGTTCATTTCTTCGCCTCCCCGCCCTTGTCGCGTCCGTGCTCGAGCCACTTGGGCAAGCGGGCCCAGGCCGCGGCGAAAAAGGCGATCAGGATGATCGCGCCCATGACGAGATTGGAACCGACCGTCGAAGATGAGGAACTTGATGTGCAGCGCGGCCGGCACGACTTGCGATCCGATGTCCATCGACCACCTCCGTGACCGCTTTCAAGCGATATAGCCAACCATAGCGCCCCCGACCCGCGCGCACAAGAGCGCGCGCACAAGGACGATAGACTCCCCCTTCAGTCCTTCTGGCCGAGGAACCGCTTTGCGACGCGTGCCGCCCAGTCGGTGCCGCCGGCGAGGGTCTTGATGGCGCCCAACGCCTCGGCCCCCGGCTTGAGTCCCGAGTTGGCCATGAGCTGAATGCTTTGCACTAGGGGCAGGCCTCCGCTGGAGCGGCGGACATTCTGGTCGAGGATGGGAGCGGCGGCCGCGGGATCCACATCCGTCAGCCAGTGGAGGGCCAAGGCCGCGAGCGGGGCGTCGCCCTTGGACGACTGGAGGCTCGCGAGCAGATCGCTCTTGGTCAATCGAAAGCTCTGCGCCGAGCCCACGAGCCACTCGTCCTTGGAGCTTTCGGACTTGGCGAAGACGAGGACGAGTCGATACGCGCCCGCCCCGCTCGTGATCGCGGGCAGGGCGACGATGACGCGATCGTGAGGATCGACGTAGCTGCCTTGCGTGAATTCCTTGTCTATCGCGACCGAGGCTCCGGCCGCGAGCGCGGTGTTGCAGATGGTCCTTTCCGGCTTGAAATCGGGCGGGTCTCCCATGGAGTAGGTGCCTCCGTTTCGGAATTCGCGCATCGTCCCGTCGCTCCACCACCTCGCGAAATTGGCTATCGAGTAGGCCTGCGCCTCGGCGTCGAAGTCGGGATTGCCCGGATCGTGGGCGGAAGCGAGCGGCGAATAGGCGACATAGTCGCCGTCGTAGGAAAGGCCACCCGCGCAGTCCATCAGTATGATGTCGTCGCCGAACTTGAGGCTCGCGCCGCTCGCGTTCCGGATCTCGAGCTTCATCGCCCAGTCCAGGTAACCCCTCTGCCCATACGGCTCCTGCATCGATTCCTTGAGCGAGGCGCTGATCTCCAGGCCGTTCGCCTGTATGGTGCCCGGCTGCAGAAAGGCGACCCGCGCGGGCAGCTTCTGCCGCGCGAGTCGCGCGACGCCGCCCTTAGCGGTCGTGCCTACGAGGCCGACCCAATTCTTGTACGTTGTCCCGCGAAGGACGCTGCCGTCCTTCAGAGCGATCGCGAGGCCTCCCTTGGCGTCCATCCCGAATTCGCGGATCGCCCGGAACGGGACTGCCTGATAGAGCTGCCCGACTTGGATCGGAACGACGGCCAGGGACAGCGTCTTTTCCAGCACGGGGCCGCTTTTTGTCTCGTCCGGGACCGCGTTTTCGGAATAGTCTCCATAGTCCCCGAGGGCCGCGCGGAAAGCGAGAGTTCCATCGGTCCCATCCCAATCGATGACGGGCGAGAATATCTCGGACTTCGCGGCCGACAGGCTGAGGAACGGCCGAGCGCCCCCCGTGTTGTAAAAGGTCGCTGCCCCGAGAGAGCCACCCGCCGCTTCGGAGGCTTTCGGAACGACCCCGGTCCTGGCGAGACGCACTTCGGCTATCGATGACGGATACATGGCCACCCTGCCGCTGGGGGTGTCGCCCGCGACTGCGACCAGGCCGGATATCTTTCCCATCAGGGGGCATCTGAGACCCGAGTCCGAGAGGTAGTACTTGTCCTTGAACGACAGGCCGGCGACCCTGCCCATGGGAATTTCGTAGCTTCCCTTCCCGAGCGTGATGGTGATGACCTCGGCCTCTCGGAGGCAGGATGCCATGACATGCCGGCCGAAGCCGAAATTGTAGGCATAGCCTGTGTCAAAGCTGCCTTGGCAATAGAGCGCGACCCCGGTGAGGGCATAGGACGTGCCTTTCAGGTCTACGATCGTGCCGTCCATGCCGCTCGGACTGGCGAAGGTCGGATCGACGGGCTTCGCCCCGGAGACCTCCACCCTCGCCATCGATTTGACGTCGGAAAGCTGGACCTCGTAGATGCAGGGGATGCCCGCTTGGTAGACGATTCCCGCCAAGCAGTACGAAACGGTCCATTCGTCGGTCATCGCGATGGATTTCTTCGCCCCCGACGTCCACGACCGCAACGGTCTTCTTGGGCCAATTGAAGGAAGCGCTCGCAATGAAATCAAGGGCGAGCTGGACATCGGGACCGGTGTCGTCGGAGGAAGGAGCCCCCTCCGCCTGCGTGCCTTCCTGATACATCTGGGTGTTGCTGAGGCCGTAGACGGAGTGGACGATCACGGGCGAGGCGACCTCGACGGCAGTGCCGCTCGAGTCGACGATCCTGAGACCGAACGCGCCGGACTCCGCGCCCGCGGCCGAGCCCTGGTCGGCGGCGAGAATCTGAGGGCTCGCGGACAAGGAGGTCAGCAGCTTTTCCGTGTCGACCGCCTTGGACTCGTTGCCGGCCTTCCTGTACAGAGCCGCCGCCTGCACGATGTTCCCTGCCTTGGCCTGAGCATCGGCCATGCGACCGTAGCACTCCTTCTCCTTGACGGCGTTGCCGGATGCCTTGAACAGACTCGCGGCATCGGCTAAGTCGCCTGCGCCCAGGTAGCGCGCTCCCGCCGCGTCGAGGATGGGCGGCTTGGCCACCTGGAGATATAGGGCGAGCGCTTCGTCCTGTTTACCTCCGGCGAAGAGCAAGTCGGCCAAGCTGGCCTTGGCCGCACCGGCCTTTTCGGCTTGGCCGAGCGCCTCGTAGGCGGCGACCATGCCGCGATAGTTGTCGACGCCGGCGCCCGCCTGGAGGAAAGCGGCGGCCGCTTCCTCGTACAAACCCCGGTCGAGGTAGATGGGAGCGGCCGCCTTGGCGAAGTCGGCCGGCCGATCGGCGTAGAGCTCGGTCTTGGCGAGCTCTACGGCAAACTCCGGGGGATACTCCGTCACAGACAGGGAATCGACTTCCATCGTCGCCTGGGCATAGAGCGCGAAGCCGATATTGTCGCCCGAGAAATCGCGAAAGGGAACCTCCCCGACTTTCGAGCCGTTCACGAAAAGGCCCAGCTTGTCGCCTGAGCGGACGACGGCCAGGACATTAGCGGCGTCGGCTTTGCGCACGGCCGGGCAATCTGCGGAGCTCAGGACCGAGGTCCGCTTCCCTCCGACCGAATAGCCATAATCGAAGCCGCCATCGCCTCGTACCCCGAAATCCTGCTTGTCGCTCCAGTCTTTGAACCCCCAGGACAGGGAAGCGATTTGATCGACGGGGCCGGCGAGCCTGCGTATGGCGGCCTCGATCCGGAAGTCCGCATCGGGGTCGATGGGGATCGATTTCCAGGTGTTCCATACGTCCGAGACGAAACTCTGGAAATAATAGGATCCGTTTCTTACCTGGAGTCTCGCGTCTTGATCGTCGAGGACTGCCCATTTTCCCGAATTGTCGGAGAAGCTCTCGCGAAGCAGGGCTTTAGCCAAACTCTTATCGAGATTCCATCCGGCGGCCTTCAGCTGCGCCACGGCCTCGGGCCTCTTGCCGGCAGAGGCGAGCATCGAGGCCAATCGCATCCGCGACGCATAGTCCGACAAGCCCGCTCCGAGCAGCGCGTTTCGCGCGAGATCGAGCTGGCCGCCGGCTACGCAAGTATTAGCCAGCCCGCCGAGCTTGTCAGCGTCGCCAGCGAGCGAATAGAGACGGATCGCGCCGGGAAGATCGCTCTTGGCCAAGGCGTCGTCGGCCGCCGCGTCCAGGAGCTTTGACGCCGAGGGATATTGGTCGATGCGGAAGGAGGACACTTCCGTCTCGAGTCCGGTCCCGACCCCGACGCCGGCTTTCACGTCGGCCAGCTCCTCGAAGGGCGCCCTGCCGACAAGGGTGTCGTTGATGTAGAACTCGAGAGCCGGGCCTCTGCGGACCACGGCGAGCTTGTTCGTCGCGAAACCCTGATCGATGGCCGGGGTGTCCGTCCAATCCAGCCGGGCCTTCCATTTGTCGCCGTAATAGCCTCCAACGACATAGCTTCCATCGCCCGAGATCCCGAACATGAAGTTGGTGTTCGAGTCCTTGATCCCCCAGGCGACGAAGAAGCCCTTGTCGGCGTCGCCGGCTTTCCGCGTCACCACGGTCTCGATCTTGAAGTCGAGGGCCGGATCGAGCTTGTCCGTGGTTAGAAATACGATGCCGACGTCATCGCTCCGCTTGATGTCGAGTTTGCCGTCGGCATCGTCGTGGTCGCCCAGCTGTCGTTGCGGAGGTTCCAGGCATTGCGGTTGTCGGTGAAGTCGTCGCGGACGACGACAATGGTTAGTACGTAACTGAACGAGTTCGTGGAGAAG
>CAWHFT010000164.1:0-4052 GCA_963828175.1 uncultured Spirochaetota bacterium | reverse complement strand
CTCAGCGTATTGCTCAATTGACGAGCCTAGGCATCCCCCTCCCTGTCGCAGTCGGAACTTTCAAGATCGGCCTTCCCTTCCTTCCACTCGATATCGGCGTCAAAGGAGGGTATATCCCGTCGTCGGTCGGCGCGAGCATCCTGAGCTCGAGCGGAATCTCAGTCGATTACGCGAATATCGGGTTGCAGGTCCGCTACGCTCTGCTCAAGCAGAATCTCATTCTGCCGAATATCAGCATCGGCGCCGCGTATAACTACCAGCAGGGAAGCATCTCGAAAGAGATGACGGGAGTTCCTTCCCAGAGTTTCTCCGTTCCGCCCTCGTTGGGCTCCTACAATGTCAACGTGACCAGCCCCACTCTCGCTCTCGACTGGTCGTCGAATACCTTCGATTTCACGGCCCAGGTGAGCAAGCTCTTTCTGTTCATCGTACCTTACGTAGGTGCAGGGCTCAGCGTGGGAACATCCTCGGTGACTGGCGGCTTGAACGCGAACACTTCTACAACCTATCCGGGTGGGCTTTCCAAACTGGCTACTGACCTCGCGGCGGCCGGCCTGCCGGTGCCTTCATCGCTGACCAAATCGGGCTTCGAGTATACGGCCGACGCGAATACCCCCGTCTTCCGCATCTACGGCGGCCTCTCTTTCCGCATCATCATCCTCGACTTCGACGCGCAGGCCATCTACGTCCCCGCAACGCAGGAGCTCGGCGCCTCGCTGACGGCGCGCCTGCAATTCTAGGACGACTTTTCAAAGCCCGCGTCGCTGTTTATAGTGTCGCATGATCTCATCACGCACCTCGTTCGACCTCCTCATCCTCGCCGGCGACATAGGCGGCACGAACGCCAATCTCGCCCTAATCGGGATGAAGGCAGGCACCTTCACCATCCTCATGGACAGGCATTACCTGACAAAGGAAGAGCCGTCCTTGATCGAACCGCTCGGTCGCTTCCTCGATGAGGCCGCCCGCGAGCGCCCGGGCCTCAAGCCGGAGCTCTGCTGCATTTCGGGGGCGGGCCCAGTCGTCGACGGCAGGATCGTGCTCACCAACGCCCCCTGGGCTATCGAGGCCAAGGCGGTCGAGTCCGCCTTCTCCCTGCCGACCAATTTGATCAACGACTTCACCGCCGTGTCCTACGGCGTCCTTCTCCTCGATCCCGCCGATCCCGAGCAGATCACCAAGCTGCCGCACAGCGACGGCTCCGCGCCGTCCCCGCAGCCGGGCCCCAGGCTCGTCGTCGGAGCCGGCACGGGCCTCGGCGTGGGCTATGTCGTCAAGATCCACAACCGCGTCGAGGCCCTGCCCTCCGAAGGCGGCCACGTCACCCTGCCGGTCTACGACGACGAGAGCCGGGCTTTCCAGCGCTGGCTGGAGCCGAAGTACGGCTTCACGCCCGGAGCCGAGGCGGGAGTCTCGGGGCAGGGCATCGGAAATATCTTCGCCTTTCTCGCCGAGCGCGACGCCGCGGCCGGCAAGAAGCCGACCCAGGCGGCCGCGACCATCCTCGACTCTCCGGCGCTCGAGCGGCCAGCCATGGTGGCCCGCGCCGCCGGCACGGACGCGCTCTGCGCGGCCTCCATGGACATGTTCGTCAAACTCTACGCGCGGGTCGCCGCTGACCACGTCACCTCTTTCCTGCCTCCCGGCGGCGTGTTCCTGGCCGGGGGCATCCCCGCCAAGAACGAAGAGCGCTTTCTCGGGGGCGGGCGCTTCATGTCCATGTTCGAGAGGAGTTATGCGGCACACGTTCGGTCCATACTCGCCAAGACCCCGGTTCTGATCGTCAAGGACTATTCCATCTCCCTGTACGGGGCAGCGAACGCCGCAGTGGAGATGTCCTAATGATCCTTCGATATCAAGGCGTTCGCCTCCGCGAACGCAGGAATCTGGAAGCATCCTTGTACAGCCTTGCGAGGCGTTCGCTTCTCTCGTTCGCGAACGCCTCGTTCCGCGAGGCTGAATAATGCCTCTCAGCGCAGCGCTCCTCGAGGACATGAGGATACAAGGCATCGATGCCGAGCTCAGCCTGTCCATCCTCGAAGACTACAACTCGGGGCGCTACGACTCGTCGGGGCCGGTCCAGGCGACGGGCGTCCCCTCGATCGACGGCCGATCGATAGTCGCCCTCGCTGACCACGCGGCAGGCTTTTCCTACGCAATCGCTGCCCGCGACGCGCGCGAGAGGCTCGGGCGCCTCGGCCTCGAAATGCCGCCCGCCGCGCGGGCCATCGGCCCCGGCGACCAGGCCGAGGTCGCGTTCGACCGCCCGGCCCTGGAGCGGATCGGCGAGGCGCTCCTCGGGCGCACGGCCTTCGGCGTGCTCAACGGCGGCTCGGCGACGAGCTACGCCGACTCCAAGAAGAACCTCGCCTTCGGTCAAGGCGTGTTCGACGCCCTCGCCTCCTCTTACGAACGTCTCGCGCCTCTCTGCAAGGACGAGCCCAAGGGTCTTACTCCCGCCTACCTCGAGCCCGAAGGATCGCCGGGGGCGAGTTTCCTCCTCCTCAAGATGAGGGCCCGCCTGATCTACGCCCTGCGCGCAAAAAAGCGAGGCGAGAAGGTCGACGACACCTTCATGCCCCTGTTCCAGATGACGAGCGTCTCCAACGATGCGCGGCTCGCCCGGGCCTACGACGAGTACCGTGTCCATCCCTTCATCGAGCCCCTCGCCCGCGAGCTCGGCATCGACGGAGCCAGCTGGGCGACAGGCGTCCAGCCGATGATCTCTGCCTACACTCATTCCTCGGAGGGCCGGCCCAAGCGGATCTTCGACCGAGCCAGGGGACGCCCCGACTCGGCGCTCGCGCTGCCGGGCGGCCACGGCCAGTGCTTCCGCGTCCTCGCTCCCGCTTTGCGCGCCCTCCGCGATTCGGGCGCCCGTTTCGCCTATATCGGGAACGTGGACAACCTGGGCTATTTCCCGGATCCGGTGGAGATCGCCGTCCTCGCCCTCTCGGGTCTTCCTGCGGCCTTCGACTTCTCGCTCCGCACGCCGATGGACGTCAAGGGCGGCATCCTCGTCTCGACTTCCGCGGACGCCCAAGGGCGCGCCTGCCGGACCATCGCCGATATCGGGCCCGCCATCTCCTTCGATCAGGTCCATAGGCTCGAGGCCGATGGCTCCTCCATCCTCTTCAATTGCGCGATAGGCCTCTTCGATCTCGACTGGCTGGTGCCGAGGCTGGATGAGATCGGCCGGACTCTGCCCGTCCGCTTCACCGACCAGGACAAGGACGCGGGCCGCTACTCCCAAGCCGAGCAGGTCACCTGGGAGGTGTCGGGCATCCTGCCGGACTTCCTCTCTTTCGCCGTCGACAAGTTCGAGCGGTTCGTCGCTGCCAAGCTTCTCGCCGAGACTCTGCTCACCAGCGGAACCGCCGCCGGCGACCCGCGCCTGCCGCCCGAACTCGCCGCGACGTCGCGCAGCCTCCATGCCGCGCTCGGCCGGCTGCTCTCCAGCCGCTATGGCCTGAGAGTCTTCGAAGGACGCTGGGCCGCGAAAGAACTCCGCTAAATCGCATGCCTCAGGAATTCGATATCATGATTCGCTATCTGGAAGGGATTCATCCCTTGCCCTCCGATGGCCGAGAGCGGATCGAGCCGTTCCTGCGCATCCAGGACCTGAAAAAGGACGAGTATTTCGTACGAGCGGGGAAAGTGCCCACCACTGTCGGTTTCCTCATCGAGGGATGGCTTCGACATTTCCATATCGACTCCGAAGGCCGTGAGTATATCCGGTACTTTTGCTCCGGGGGAAATTTCGTCTCCTCGCAGTCGGCTCTCATAAACGAGACGCCCTCTGACTTCTCCATACAGGCGATCGAGGCTTCGCGCCTCGTCGTCTTCGAGTACCGCGACTGGCTCGTCCTTTCGGAGTCGCATCCGAGCTGGGCGGCTATACACAAGGCCGAGCTCGAGCGGGCCCTGGAAATGTCGGAGCGGCGGGAGCGTTCCCTCGTTCTGGACGACATCGCGAGCTATCTGGGTATCAGCCCCGTCACGCTCAGCAGAATTCGAAGTGAAAAATCGCCTTAAGCGCGGATTATTAAGGC
>CAWHFT010000163.1:0-10694 GCA_963828175.1 uncultured Spirochaetota bacterium | reverse complement strand
TGGTAAGGGTCCTGGACCCCTAATGACTGTGTATTATGACAGATGAGACCGCGATGATCGTCTTTTTATATCTTGGGATGAGCAGTATCCGGCTCTACTACTGGCTCCTAAGAGCTAGAACCGGCTGTCATTTTTGTGTCTACTTCATAAGTCTTGCCCTCCACTTTGCCCCCATCAAAATCTGCTGATTCCTGAGAACCACCGACCTGGATTCGCTATCCCACAGCCAATTTCAAATCCTAGATCGAGGCCTGGCGCATTGTGGGGCCAGCCGGCCGCCAGATTCCCGTATCCCGAGGACGGCTCCAGCTCAGGGACTGGCGAGAACGCGTAGCGCGAGGCCGACCTATGGCCAAACGCCGACGCGACACACTAGAGCCTCGTTGTTGACCTGCTCGCGCCGGCGCGCGCGCTTCGCGGAAGAGCGTCGGGAAAACGCAGCGCCCAGGTCGCCGCCGCCTCGCCCATCACCTTCGCAGAGCGCGCCGCCGGGCCCGAAGGGCTTCACGGCGCTTGAGCACGCCGCGCCGCGCGCTGCGTACAGCCGCCTCACTACACCAATGTGTCGCTTTTCACGAAGCCAAGCGAGCCTCTCAGGCCTCGCGAAGGCCGGCGGCACGATTGCACCGGTGTCTCTTCTGAGCGTGCCCAGGCACCGTGAGCTCGCCGTAGCTTTGTCCAAACGGGGTCCTCCACCCTCCCCAGTGTCATCACGAGGCGGCCCTCCTTGACGAGACCGGGCTCGAGCGGACGATGTGACGGCGTGAGCCGTGGCTCGTGAACTGGGGGTCGAGGCTCTTGGTGTCGAATGTCACACCTAGCAGCTCGTAGGGGATTGAGCACGGCTGTTCAGCGGTGCCTGAGGAGCCGGCCCTCCCTGTGTTCGGCTGAGATGCGAGGCGAGGGCCTGAGAACTGGTGGTGATGAACACTTCATCCGGCGCGGTGCGCGCAGGCCTTTGAGCGGTGGGCGCTTCCCGCCACGGCCCGCGCCTTCGCCGTAGCCCAGCTGGCGGGAAGGTGTCGCGGCCGAGGCGCGTGCCCACTGCTTTGTGGGGAGGCATGTTTCAGCGCGGAGACTGGCCCTGAAATCACGGGCGCGGCCATCGAGTGAGGGGTACACCTTTAATAAAGGTTTCCCCTCGCGCTCCCTCTTCCAAATGTCCGTTTGGAAGACCGTCCAGCGGTCGCCGCGCGGCAACTGACGGCCGTGGAGCTGCGGTTCGAATGCCTTCGACGCAGCCTCCGCCTCGACTCTCGAAGGCCTCGAGCACCAAAGTCGCAGCTCCGGCGCAATCGCGGCTGGAGGGAAGGCGCGCGCCGCCCTCCGAGCTCGGCCAGAAAGCAACCGCTGCAGCTGGTCGGAGTGGTTCAAGACGATTTCCAGCAATGTCCTCCACAGTCGCAGTATTGGCTCTTTTAGTACTGCGATCTCATCTTAACAATAGGGCCTCTCAGTTTGGAGTCAAGCCAGGAGGAGGGAGGCACGGGGAAGTCACTCCCACGGAGTCGTGCTCGCCGGCTCCTCGGTGGTCCGGGCAGCGTGGAACTGTGGGTGCGTTCCTGCTGGCGGCGCGGCCATAGCCTTTAACCTGGTTCCCTCCTTGCCACGCGAGCCTGCGTGCGGCCTGCTGGTCTGCAGGCTTTTGAGGTTTGCTTTGTGTCCGCCGCCTGGCGCTTGCTCGTATCGTGTGGTGGCTCCACGCTCTTCCTCAAGGCAAGAATTCCGCTGGAGAGTCGCCGTCGGCATAGCCCTCGCGGCGGTGATCCCGGCCGCCGCGGGGCTATGCCGACGGCGACTCTCCAGCGGATCTTCTCCTTGAGGAAGAGCGTCGAGAGGAGGGCCGTGATCACCGGCGTGACGCTCGTCGCGATGCCAGCCTCCGAAGCGCTCGACCGCGCGAGCGCGGCCAGCATGAGGACGCGGAAGAGAGCTACCCCGAAAAAAGCCTGGGCCGCCAGCAGGGGCAGGGAAGAGCGCAACGCGCCTCGCGCGGGCTTGGCCTCGCGTGAGGCCAAAGGGACCAGGGCGATCAAGGCTATGGCCGCGCCGCCGGCCGCGGCGAAAAACACCGGCAGACCCGCGAGCACTTTGCCCGCGACCACCGAGGAGCCGGCGAGCACGAAGGCTCCCGTCAGGAACGCGTAGCCCTCGATCCGAGTGTCCATGCCTGCCTCCTCTGGCTTGACTCCGAACTTTCGAGGCCCTACTGTAGCGGTCGAATCGGCATACTAAAAGAGCCAATACTGCGATTTTTCAGTGGGCCACTTGGAGGACACATGCTGGGAATCGTCTTGGACCGATCGCTCTCGCGGAGCCTGGGAAGCCAGCTCTCCGACCAGCTCCGGGCGCGGATACTCTCGGGCGAGCTCGGAGGCGGCGCGCGCCTTCCCTCCAGCCGCGAGCTGTCCCGCGAGCTCGGAATTTCCCGGACTTTGGTGCTCGAGGCCTTCGAGCAGCTCGAGGCGGAGGGCTACGTCGAAGGCATTCGAGGAGCCGGCAGCTACGTCCGCGCCGGCGCTGCAGTTGCCGCCGCGGCGACCGCTGGAGCGATTTCCGGCGGCGCTTTCCAAACGGACATTTGGAAGAGGGAGCGCGAGGGGGAAACCTTTATTAAAGGTGTACCCCCTCGCTCGATGCCTAAGCTTCGCAACGCGACGCCCGTGGACTTCAGGCCCGGGGTGCCCGCGCTGGACCAGTTCCCGCGGGAGGCATGGGCACGCGCCCTCGCCGAGGCGGCGCGACGGCTTCCCGCCGCGGCCTTGGGCTACGGCGAAGGCGCGGGCATGCGCAGCCTGCGCGAGGAGACGGCCGCCTATCTCTACCGCTCCAAAGGCCTGCGCGCCGCGCCGGATGAAGTGTTCATCACCGCCGGTTGCTCTCAGGCCCTCGGCCTCGTATCTCGGGCCCTGCTGCGAGGCGCGGGGAGGGCCGGCTCCTCTCAGGCGCGCTACGGACGCGCCGTGCTCGAGAATCCCTGCCAGCCGGCCTTGAGCGGACTGCTGGCCAGGGAAGGCGTCGAGCTCGTCGCGGGCCGCGTCGACGCCGAGGGCCTCGACCCCCGGTCCCTGCCGCGGGACCGGCCCGCGGTCGCCTTCGTCACGCCGTCGCATCAGTACCCGCTCGGACCGGTCCTCTCGGCTCCGAGGAGGGCCGCCCTCGTCGAATGGGCGCGCTCGACCGATTCGGGTCATCGTCGAGGACGATTTCGACGGGGAGTTCCGCTACGGCGGCCCGCCGCTGGGGCCGCTCAGGGAACTGGACCCGTCGCGCGTGGTCTACGCCGGGTCCTTCAGCAAATCCTTCAGCCCGGGCCTGCGCCTGGGCTACGCGATCGTGCCGCCGGCCTTGCGCGAGGCCTGGAGCCGCTGTCGCGAGCTCACAGACATCCACTCCTGCGCCTTCACGCAGGCCGCGATGGCCTCCTTCCTGGCTTCGGGCGCCTTCGAGCGACACGTGCGGCGTATGAGGCGGCTGTACGCAGCGCGCCGCGCCGCGCTGCTCGGAGCGATAGGGAAAGCCTTCGGGCCCGGCGGCGCTCTCGAGGTGATGGGCGAGGCGGCCGGCCTCAACCTGGCGCTGCGTTTTCCCGAGACGTGCTTCCGCGAAGCGCGCTCCGGCGCCGGCGCCGGGCGAGTCGGCGCGAGCGGCTTCGACGAGGCTCTAGTGTCGCGCATCGCGTCCGCCGGAGCGATCGTCTACCCGGCCTCGCGCTACGCGTTCTCGCCAGTCCCTGAGCTCGAGCGAGTGCTTCTCCTCGGATACGGGAATCTCGCGGCGGCCGAAATGACGCACGGGCTGGCCGCAATCGCCGCCTCGATCTAGGATTTGAAATTGGCTGTGGATAGCGGAGTATCCAGGTCCGTGGTTACCCGGGTATACAGCGATCGGCGGATTTTCATCGGGGCGAATTGGAGTTTTTTCCGACGAGCGCGGTTTTCGATAGCGGCTGTCGCCCAACGCGAAGGCGGGGGCGGCAAAAATGAGCGCCGAAATTGGCACGGTTCTAGCTCTTAAGCAGAGCCGGTCGTAGAGCCGGATATTCCTCGTCCAAGGGAGCATGTATGAAAAAGACGATCATCGCGGTCTTCGTCGTTCTCATGATCGCACTCGTCGCTTTCCCCGGCTTCTCGCAAGCGAAGCTTCGCGTCCTGTTCATGCCAGGGGTCCAGGACCCCTTCTACACCACCATGGAAAAAGGCATAAGGGCGGCGGCCGACAAGGCCGGCGTCGACCTCGTCGTCGCCGAGTATCCCAAGGCGTGGGGCCCGGAGAACCAGATCCCGATACTGCAGGCAACCTACGCGCGCGGCAAGTTCGATCTCCTGCTCATCGCCCCCACGTCCAACGAGGCCCTCAAGGCCCCGCTCAAGGCCATCTACGACAAGGGCACCGAGATCATCACCGTCGACACTTTCATCGGCGACGGCGACTATTCCAAGGCCGGGACCGATTACGGCTTTCCCCTCTCCTACATCGGGTCCGACAACGTCCTGGGCGGCAAGCAGATGGCCGAACAGCTGGCCAAGATGGTCGGCGAGAAGGGCAAGGTCTACATCCAGGCCACCAACCCCGACGCCTCTTCCGTCGTCGACCGCGTGAAGGGCTTCACCGCCGGCGTCGCCGAGTACCCGAACATGCTGCTCGCCGGCGTGGAGTGGTGCCTCGACGTGCAGCAGAAGGCCCAGGAGCAGACCCTCGCCGCGCTGCAGATCAACAAGGACATCGTCGGCATCTTCGGCCTCAATGTCTTCTCGGCCCAGGGCTCCACCCAGGCCGTGATCAACGCGGGGCTTTCCGGCGCCGTCAAGATGTGCCTCTGGGACGCCACGCTCGACAATATCGCCAACCTCAAGAAGGGCAACGCCGACCTCGTCCTCGCGCAGAAGCCGGGCGAGATGGGCCAGCTGGGCATCGAGTGGGGCGTCAAGTTCCTCAAGGACAAGAAAAACGTGAAGGTCCCGAAGAAGGTCATCCCCGGATTCATGTTCTTCACGCCGCAGAACGTCAACGACGCGGCGATGCAGCAGTACATCTACCAGTAAGGGAAGCGCCTAGCGACTCCGCCCTGCCCGAGCAAGCCTGGGCAGGGCGATCCACCTAAGGGAGAACAACCATGGACGGCGAAATCGTCGCGAAGGATGGGAAGGGGTTTCTGGGCACGCAGGCCGGACGGGCTCTCGCGGCGAACTGGGCCGCCTGCTTCCTCGTCCTGATGCTGATCGTGTTCAGCCTCACCGGCAGGAACTTCCTGTCGATCGTCAACTTCCAGAACGTAGTGCACCTCCAGACCGTCCCCTTCCTTCTCGCGGCCGCGGAGACTTTCGTCATCATCACGGGCGGCATCGACCTCTCGGTGGGCTTCGTTATGGGTTTGGCCTCGGTGGGGGCCGCCAAGCTCATGCAGCTGTTCCTCGCAGCGGGAATGGGCGCGGGCTGGACCATCGTCCTGGCAGTGGCGGTCGTCCTCGCCGGCTCGGTGCTGCCGGGGCTCGTGAGCGGCATCGTAATAACGAAGTTCAGGGTGCCTCCCTTCATAGCGACGATGGGCATGTGGGGCATCACGAACGGCCTCGCCCTGAGGATCAGCCAGGGATATCCGATGATCGGGCTTCCCGACGTCCTGCCCTCGATCGGCAACAGCTACTTCCTTTACATCCATCCGGGAGATTTCGTCTCCTTCTTCTCCAAGCCGGCCAACTTCGCGGACAATCGAGTACGGGAGCTCCTCCGCCTCGTGCCCTTTTCCCTTCCGTTCATCCTGATCGTGCTCGCCGTCCTGTCCTTCCTCCTCCTTCGCGGCCGGTTCGGCCGCCATACCTACGCGATCGGCGGCAGCATGGACGCGTCGATCCGCTCGGGCATAGCGGTGGACCGCCATCTCGTCAAGGTCTACGTCCTCTCCTCGTTCTTGGCTGGGCTGGCCGGGATCTTCAACATTTTCCAGACCGGCATCGGGAACTACACTACCTTCAACGCCCAGTACGAGTTCTTCGCGGTCGCCGCCGTCGTGGTGGGCGGGGCGAGCCTGATGGGCGGCAAGGGCCGAATCTGGAACTCCGCGATGGGCGTCCTCGTCCTCGCCTTCCTCGAGAACGGCCTCGCCCTCTCCGGCGTCCAGCCCTTCTACCGCTATATCGCCGTCGGCGTGCTGCTCGTGGTCGCGGTAGTCATCGACAAGCTCTTCCCGGACGCGAGGTAGCGGATGGAAACGACTCGGATTGCAGGCAAGGCGGGAGCGAGGAAGGCCCTCGCCTCCTTCTTAGGCGGTAGATGGGTCTATATCTTCCTCGTCCTCGAGACGGTCTATTTCTGCTTCCGCTCCGAGGGCTTCGCCAACCTCAACTCGCTGCAGAATCCTCCTCTTCTACGGCGTGCTGGTGTTCCTCCTCTCGACCGCCGAGCTTTTCGTCATCGTGACGGGGGGCATCGACCTCTCGGTGGGCTATGTCCTCGGGTTTGCGTCGATCGTTTCGATCAAGCTGATAGAGAAGCTCGGCGCTCTGGGCCTCGATCCCGCCTTCGCGATCCTCATCGGAAGCGTCGCCACCCTCGCCATCGGCCTCGTCCCGGGCCTGGTCAACGGCTGGCTCGTCGCCTACCTGAAAGTGCCTCCTTTCATCGCCACGTTCTCCATGCTCGGCGTCTGCCACGGCATCTCCGAACTCATCATCAACGGCGTCTACGCCATGGGCCTGCCCAAGCTCGCCTCGGACATCGGAACGGGGTACCTTTTCTACATAGCGCCCGGCGGCGCGGCCAGCCTGTTCCAGCGGCCGATCGTCGATCGAGGCGTCGTCGTCCTCGATATCGTCCCGAACATCGTCGTCGTCACGGCCGTCGTCGTCGCCATCTTTGCCTTCGTCCTCGCGCGCTCGAAATTCGGCCGCCACGTGTACGCCCTGGGCGGCAACATGGACGCGGCCATACGCGCGGGTATACCGGTGAAGCGGCGGCTCCTCGGGGTCTACGCGACCTCGTCCTTCCTCGCCTCGCTGGGCGGCATCGTCTACGCCTTCATGTACGTGTCGGGCAAGGCCGACGCGGGCGCGAGCCTCCTGCTCGACGCCATAGCGGCGGTCGTCATCGGCGGCGCCTCGATGTTCGGCGGCTCCGGCACGGTGTGGAGGACCATGATCGGGGCCCTCATCATCTCGGTCCTCGACCTGGGCCTGAGGATGTCGGGAACTCCGACCTTCGACAAATACATCCTGGTGGGCGTGATTCTGATCCTCGCCGTCATGATGGAGCGCTATATGCAGGAGAAAGCGTGATGGACTACCTATTAGAGACCAGGAACATAACGAAGCGCTTCGGCGGCCTCACCGCCGTCGACCACGTGAGCCTCGGGCTGCGCGCCGGAGAGGCCCTGGCGGTACTGGGCGACAACGGCGCGGGCAAGTCGACCCTCATCAAGATCATCTCGGGAGTGCACAAGCCTGACGAGGGGGAGATCTACATCGGCGGCAAGAGCGCGCGCATCGAGTCACCGATGGACGCCCTGGCCAAAGGTATAGAGACGATCTACCAGGATCTCGCCCTCGCCGAGAATCTCGACGTCGGCGCCAACATTTTCCTGGGCCGCGAGCGGATGCGGCGGAGCCTCGGCATCCTCAAGGTCCTCGACGACCAGTCGATGCGAGAGGAGGCCCAGAAGGTCCTCGACAAGCTGGACATCCACATCCCCTCGCTGAAAAAAACGATCCGCACGCTTTCGGGCGGCCAGCGGCAGGCGGTGGCCATCTCGCGGTCGATCTACTGGGACGCGAAGGTGCTCATCATGGACGAGCCGACCGCGGCCCTGGGCGTGGCCGAGCAGAAGAAGGTGCTCAACCTCGTGCGGACCCTGAAGGACCACGGCATCGGCATCATCATCATCAGCCACCAGATGTACGACGTGTTCGAGGTCGCCGACAGGCTCGCGGTGATGCGACGGGGCCTGCTCGTCGGCGAGCGGGTGGTCAAGGACACCACTCCCGACGAGGTCGTCGGGCTCATAGTCGGATCGGAGACGGTGGGCAAAGCTCGATAGGCCTACGTTGAGAAGAGGAACACGGAGGCAAAGGAGAACACGGAGATCACGGAGGAAGAAGAGAAATAGATGAGGGAAGGGGATGAAAAACATGGAATGGGGTTGTGGGAAAGAGAGTATACTGTCGTCGGATATGCCTATTCATTACCTTTTTTGCCCTGACCTTGGTCTGCTCCGTGTCCTCCGATCTCTCCGTGGTCTCCGTGTTGGTTCCTTCAATTGGCGGCTCCCGTGAAGCTTTTCCAGCGTACGCTCTGGTCATTCGTCGGGGTCATCGCCCTGCAGGCGGCCCTCGCCGGCGCGGCGCTCTCGACCATCTTCGGCTCCATGCAGGCCGAGGACGCCGCGCGCGAGATGGCCACCGAGGCGGCCAACGCTTACGACTCGTTCAACGCGTGGAAGCTCGCCTTCTGGAAGGACATCAACGTGCTCGCCGAGGACGCCGCTCTCGCTCGCGCGGTCGGCGCCGCGGCGCTCTCGCCTGCCTGGGACCAGGGCGTGGACCGCGAGCTTTCGCTGCGCCTCTCCTCCTCGGCGGCAGAAGCCGTCGCATTGCGCGACGAAAGGATCGGCATCTCGCGCTACCTCGTCTTCAGGCCGGAGCCGAGCGAAGCCGGGCTTCCCGACGCCTCCACCTTCTTCATCAGGAAAGAGCATCCCTACGTCGACATCGTCTCGGCCCGCGGAGGCTTCTGGTTCGTCGGAGCCGTCAGGATCGCCAAGCGGCTGGACTTGTTCATCACGAAGAAGATCGACGCCGACCTCGTCGGCCATCTTTCCTACGACCCGATGGTGGCCGTCGCCCTATCCATGCCCGGCGGGGGGCCGACCGTGGTCGGGCGCTTCTCGGGCTCGGGCGCGGGCAAGGCCGGCGAGCGCGCTCTCGCTTTTGCGAAGAGCGCCATAAGCCAGGCGGCCGGCGACGCGGGGGACAGGGCATATGTCGCGTACCCGCGGAGGGCCTGGCTGGGCGGCTCCTTCTCCATGGTCGTGCAGAGGACGGGAACCATAGTCCTGGCGGACGGGGAGGCGCCGGTCTTCCTCGCGGCGGCGCTCTCGCTCGACGAATACGCGTCCCGGGAGGCGAGGCTCCAGCGCGCCGTCCTGGCAGTGTCCCTCATCGTCGTCGCCTTCACCATCGTCGTCGCCCTGCTGCTCTCGCGCAGCATCGTCTCGCCCATCCGCCTGCTCTCGCGAGCGACCCGCCGCATCGCCGAGGGGGATTATCGCGCCCAAGTGCGGGGACCGGTCACGGGCCCGCACACGGGGGAGATCGGCGAGCTGTTCGACGGCTTCAACGGCATGGCCAGGAAGCTCGCTGCGGACAAGCTCGAGCTCGAGCAGCGCATCGCCGAGATCGTCGGGCTCAAGGAGAGGGCGGACGGGATCATCGAGTCCATACGGGAAGGGCTGGCCGTCATCGACTCCGAGGGGCGGATCGAGAGCTCGAACGCGTCCTTCCGCGCCCTCTTCGGCGAGGCGGCCGGCGAGAAAGGGGCGCTCCTCGAGGCGATCGAGCGCGGCCCCTTCGACGAGGGCATCGCCCTGGCCGCGCGCGGCGCGCTCCACGACAAGGAGAACAGGGGCGGCATCACGCGCCGCGCCGCCGACGGGCGGACCTTCGAGATCAAGCTCTATCCCCTCGTCGCGCAGAGCCCGCCCGACGGCGGCCGCTGTATCGTCATCGTCGAGGACGCGAGCGAGCGCCTCGCTTACGAGGAGAAGGTCATCCAGGCCGACAAGCTCGCCAGCATCGGCATGCTCTCGGCCGGCGTCGCACATGAGATCAACAACCCGCTGTCCTCGATCCTCGCGAACCTGGGCAACGCCATCAGCGAGGCGCGCGACCCGGAGGCGATTGCCTCGCTCAGGGTGGTCGAAAGCGAGACCCACCGGATCGCGAGGATCGTGCGCCAGCTCCTGGACTTCTCGGCCCCGAGGCGCGCCCCCTGGGGAGGCCGGGACTGGCCGGGCGATTCGGCGCCGCGCTGCGACGCCAACGCCGTGGCGAGGGAGCTAGTCCTCCTGGTCGGCTATCCGCTGCGCGGAGTTGGGCGCGTGGAGTTCCGCGAGCTCCTCGATCCGGACTGCCCCAAGGTGGCGATGGCCGAGGACGAGCTCAAGCAGGTTCTCCTCAACCTCATGAAGAACGCCCTGCACGCCGTCGGGAGCGAGGGCCGGGTCCTGGTGGAGACCAGGGCGACAAAATGCGGCGTGGAGCTGTACGTCTCCGACAGCGGGCCGGGCATACCCGCGCAGGTGATGGCGAGGATCTTCGATCCTTTCTTCACCACGAAGGCGTCCGGGGCTGAGGAAGGCGACGCGGGCCTTGGGCTCGGCTTGTCAGTGGCCTACGGCCTGGTCACGAAGCGGGGCGGCTCCATCCGCGCGGTCAACGAGCCCGGCGGCGGCGCCCTCTTTCTCGTCGCCCTGCCCGCTGCGAAGGATCCGGCATGAGCGCTAGCGACAAGGCGATCCTCATCGTGGACGACGAGGAGGGCATCCGAACGGGGCTGGGCAAGTTCTTCCGCCGAGAGGGCTACGAGCCGTCGACGGCGGGCACCGCCGAGGAGGCGATCGCCCTCGCCGAAAGGAGCTACTTCGCCGCGGCCATCCTCGACGTCCGGCTGGGGGGGCACGAGCGCGGCTGCGAGCTCCTTTC
>CAWHFT010000162.1:0-13989 GCA_963828175.1 uncultured Spirochaetota bacterium | reverse complement strand
ACAATCTTCTCGCGGTTGCCGCGCTCGGCTTGACCCCCGACCGACACAACGTCCTTGAGCGTCATCTGCAAGGCATCGTTGATTGCAGTCTTGTCATTCCCTGCCAAAACGAAGTTTACAGTCTGTTCTAACCATTCCAGTCGCACTCGCTGACTGAAACCGATTTGGTCAATCCGTCTGTTCATGCGAATACCCGTTCGATTTGAACAAGAGGGACAATCAGCTCCTCAAGCGCAATGCCACCATGGCATACGATGCGTTCCATTTCTTGGATAAATGCGCGTCCTGCTGGTGCAAGGAGCGGAAGATAGCGTTCGGGGAGTCCAATCGGTTCCCATTCAATTGCGTTCGGAAATCGGTCCTTCACATTATCGCGAAGGACCGCGTCGGGATAAACGCGCACGCGCTCGCCGCGCAGATCGGCCACAGCTCCTTCTGTCGGACGCCCACATCCCAGTGCCTCGATATTGCCGTGATCTGCTGTGAGGTAAACACGGAAGCCACTGTCCAGAACGCTTGCGGCCTGCGCTGCGCGATCCGATCATATAGAACCTCGATTAGTATGGATATGCATCATTTCCGCAAAAAAGCGGAAATTGGGATAAGGTAACCATACAAGAGGAAGCTTTATCAAGTAGTGGGAGCCGAGAAACGCCGAGAAACGTTTAAATATTCCGTTCAGTCTAGATGGAAAACCTCGTCGAGATTTTTGGCCGCCGGCGACCCGTCAGGGTTCGTGTCCATCAAGTCCTTCATGTAATCCCACCACTTCCGCATGATCGCTTTTCCGGGAAGTTTGTCGGAAGTCGATCCGGGCGCGAGTTTCTGCACGCCGAAAAGGACGAGTGTCTCGGGATCGAGGAAGATAGAATAGTCGGATATCCCGGCTTCCTTGAGGGTCTTGACCAGCTCGGGCCGAATCTGTGTCGTGCCGTTTCTTATATTCAATCTCGAAGCCGGCTTTAAGCTGCATCTTGAACGCCACACGCTGCATACATGCCTCCTCTACGGCCGATCGAAATATCAACACGGAGAACACGGAGTTATCGGAGACCACGGGGAAAGAAGGAATTTCAGGGATATTCCTCCAGTCCTTCTCCGTGATCTCTGTGTTGGCTTTCTCAATCGCCTGTACTCACCGAAGAGCGGTATTTTTCGACTTCCCAGTTGCGGATGAAGTCGATCTTTTCCTTCGTCATGTGAAGCGCGCCGCCGAAGCTTTCCGCGTAGGCGGCCACCTTGCAGGCGTCAGCGTAGAGCAGGAGAGCCGCATCGGCGGCGGCCTGGCTCGCGGCGCACGAGAAGGCGCCCAGGCCGACGACGACGACGCGCGGCGCGTGGCCGTTGCGCGCGACATAGGCGGCCGACCAGGCGCTGCCGATGCTCTCCACCCCTCCTTCCGCCAAAAGGAATTCGTGTCCGGCGTAGACGATGTGGTCGGAGAGAAGGGCGAGGCCAGCGGCGCGAAGGCCTCGCGGCTGGCGGCGCGCTCGAGGGTCTCGCCGTCGGCCCTGAAGCGAAGCTCAGGACGGACGCTGAGTTCGGCGGAGGCGAGCCGCCCGATCGACTCGGCGGCCTCGGCCACGACGCGGGCGTCGACGCCGCGCGCGGCCAAATCGGGGAACCGCTTCAATTCACTTTTGACCGCCGCCATCACACGCTCCGAGATCGCCCGGACCTCGGCTGGTAGCTCGCCGGCCACCAGGAGACCGTGGTTCTGCATGAGCATGACCGCCGGAGCCGGAGCCTCGCCCTTCCGCCGGCGGAAGTCGTCGATAGCGGCGCGGACGGTCTTGGCGAGGACGTAGCCCGGATCGACGAACGGCACCCAGATGCCCTCGTCGGCGAAGAGGCGCTCGAAGGCTGCCCTCCCCTCCCGGCCGCAGGTCAGGCCATTCACGACGGATGGATGCGTGTGGACGACATAGGCCTGGGGGAAAGGCCGTGCATGAGCGTCTCTACGGATGGGCGCTTGGTCTCGCCGGGCACCCGCGCGGCCATGAGATCGGCCAACGCGGCCGCTTCGCGCGCATCGGTCTCCTCTGGGTAGCTCGCGCTCCACATGGCATCGAGCCTCGAGCGGTCGATCGCGCAGAAGCCCGTCTCGTCAATGGTTCCCAGGGAGGTGCCGGAGGCTTTCACGTACAGCGTCTCGCCGATTTTAACCGAGGTATTGCCGCCTCCGGCCAGGACCCATTCGGAATCGGAGCCGTAGAGTCGGGAAAGGGCCACTAGCGCGTCGAGATCGGGCATCCTCATCAACCCCGCTTGGAGAGCGAGGTCCGCTCGTAGGCTTTTATCGCGGCGACGAGGCCGGAATCGAGGGGCACTTCGGAGCGGCGGCAGTACTCGTCCCACACGGCGCTCCACGGCAGGGCCTTGGCCTCCTCGAGGAGGGCGAGCCGGGCGAATCCGTCGGAGGCGGCGTCCGCGGCGAGGAGGGCAGCGCGTGGCTCGAGGAAGGCCGCGAGGAGCGCCTTTCGTGCGGAGCGCGCGCCGATGGCCCAGGCGCCGATGCGGTTGATGGAAGCGTCGAAGTAATCGAGGCCGACGCGTATGCGCGCCAGGGAGCCCGATCGCACAATCTCGCGGCAGAGGTCGGCGAGCTCGTCGGTCAGGGTGACGACGTGGTCCGAGTCCCAGCGCACTCCGCGGCTGACATGGAGCAGCACTCCGGCGACGAAGGGCAGCACGGACGTGATCTTGTCGGCGACGCTCTCGGTGGGGTGGTAGTGGCCCATGTCGATGGTGGGGAATTTCCTCCGCGTCGCGGCGTAGCCCAGGTAGAACTCGTGCGATCCGACGACGAAGGACTCCGAGCCGATGCCGAAGAGCTTGCCCTCGATGGCGTCCTCGAGCTCGGGCTCGGGGAAGGCCTCGGCATAGATGGCGTCGAGGGACTCGAGGAGCCGGGCGCGATAGCCGGCCTTGTCCACGGGGCTGTCCTTCGCGCCGTCGGCTACCCAGAGATTGTGCATGCAGGGTCCGCGGGCTCCGCCATCGGCGGAGCCTTGCGCCCCCGCGAGGGCGCGGCCCATGGCGGCAGCGATTCGCCTGGCGCGTTTCGTGTGCTCGATCCAGAAGCTCCTGATCCGCTGGTCGCGGTGAGACAGGGTGTAACCGTCGGCCGCGAGCGGGTGCGAAAAGAGCGTGGCGTTGAAGTCCAAGCCGAGCCCCAGGTCCTTCGCCCAATCGATCCACGACGCGAAATGCGCGACCTCGATCGCGTCGCGATCGACTCGTCTGCCGTCGAACTCGCCGTAGCTCGCGTGGAGGTTGACGCGCTTGGCGCCGGGAACCTCGCGGATAACTTCCTCGATGTCGGCCCTGAGCTCGGCGGGATTCCGCGCCTTGCCTGGATAGTTGCCGGTGACCTGAATGCCGCCGCCCGAAAGGGTCGCGCCCTCGCGCTCGAAGCCGCCGACGTCGTCGCCTTGCCAGCAATGTATCGACAGAGGAATCTTGTCGACGGCGGCGATCGCGGCTTCGGCGTCGACGCCGAGCTCGGCGCATCGCTCCTTGGCGAGAGCATAGGCCTTTTCGATTCGCGCATCAGGCATCGGTGACTCCTTTTTCTGGCTCTCTCAAAATGTCGAGTATCTTGGCTTCAGAACATCTTCGAGAATCTCTCGATGTTGCCCTTGTCGAACACGAAGGGCAAGCCCATGACCGCCGTGCCGTCCTTGCCTATCCTGATGTCGCCCATCCTGCCGGCCTTGACGACCTCGCCTTCCGCGCCGGTGATCTTCTTCTCGATGAGGCTCTCGAGGATCCAGACCGAGGTGTAGCCGAGGTCGATGGGATTGGGCAGCGCGAATTTCTGGCAGGCGCCGTTGTCGACGTAGAACTTCATCTCCGAGGGGAGGCCGAGGCCGGTGAGTTGGACCTTGCCGACTAGGCCTCGGTCGGTGATGGCCTTTCCGGCCGCCGCGATGCCGACGGTCGTCGGGGCGATGATGCCCTTGAGCCTCGGGTAGGTCTCGAAGAGGCCGAGCGCCGCGCGATAGGACTCGTCGGCAAGGTCGTTGCCATAGACGACGGCGACGAGCTTCAGTTTGACGTAGGCGGGGTTGGAGGCGAGCTCCGATTTCATCACGTCGATCCAGGCATTCTGGTTGGTGGCCCGGCTGGTCGCCGAGAGGATGGCGATCTGGCCCTCGCCGCCGACGAGGCCGCTGATGAGAGCGACCTGCTGCTTGCCGATGAGCTGGGTCTCGGAGGAGAAGAGATCCACCGAGCGTCCTTCCTTCTCGATCCCGGAATCGAAGGACATCACCTTGATGCCTTTGCTCATCGCCTTCTTGGTAATGGGGATGAGCGCGTCGCGGTCGTTGGCGGATATGGCGAGGCCTTGGACTTTCTGGTCGATGAGGGAGTCGATTATTTCGATCTGCCCCTCGGCCGTGGGCGTGGACGGGCCCTGATAGAGAAGCTCGGTGCCGCCGATCTCCTTGGCCGCCTCGAGGCCGCCGTCGCGCACCGCGTCGAAGAAGCCGTTGCCCAGGCTCTTCACGACGATGGCGATCTTGGTGACCTTGGGCGGGGAAGGAGCGCAGGCGACCGCGCAGAGCGCGGCCGCCCCGCAAAGCGCAGCCGCCGCGCTCCGCGCGGCGACGGTGCAGAAGCGCGCGAACCCGGCGCGCCCGCACAAGAAGACTCTCTTCGAAAATGGCGCCATGCCCCAGGCTAAACCTTATGAACGAAAGCTGGAATAGCCCGGTTCTACGATGCTGGGGGGGCTGTTCTACGACCGGCCTCATCGACGACGGAACAGCTCCGAGGGAGTGCCCCCGTGATCGCCTTGAACTTGCGCGCGAAATGCCGGGCATCCGTATAGCCGACGGCGGCCGCCGCTTGAGTCACCGAGGAACCGGCTCGTATGAGCTTACCAGCCTCCTCTACCCGGAGCCGGGCGAGGAAATCGCTGATGGTGGAGCCCGTCTTGCGATGAAAGAGTGCGGAGAGGTAGTTGGGACTGATGCCGCCGAGCTGGGCCGCGTCCGCGACCGAGGCGTCCGCGTTGAAATTGCGGCGGAGATATTCGATCACGGGGCCCAGGATCCGATCCTCCTCGGGCGAGCCGGGGAGCAGTCCGAGAGGGCCGAGACAGGCCGCGAGCTCCTCGGCCCTGACCGGTTTTAGCAGGTACTCATTTACGCCGAGCCGCAAGGCCCCCCGCGCGTACTCGAACTCGGCGTGGCTGGACACGATGACCCAGCGCGTGAGAGGGCAAAAGGGCGACGCGGCCTCGATGGCCGCGAGGCCGTCCATGCCGGGCATCCGCACGTCGACGAAGGCGCAGTCGGGAGGCCGGGAGCGCGCGGCTTCGACGAGCTCGGCTCCCCCGCGGCCTCGTCGATGGTCGCGCCCTCGAAGCCCAGCTCCTCCAGAAGCGAGCGGAGCACGAAACGCGCCGGCCGTTCGTCGTCGGCTACGAGGAGTCTCATATCCTCGGACTCCTCGTAGCCCAACGAAGGGCCGTAGCCGCCTCATGGTTTGTCCAGCTCCGCGAGCGGGATGCTGATCTGCGCGCGGAAGCCTTTGCCCGGAGCTCCCGAGAGCTCCAGAGCTGCCGACGAGTACAACAGGGCCAGGCGCTCGCGGACGTTGCCTATGCCGATCCGCCTCTGCTCGTTGATCGCCGCGATTTCGCAGCCCACGCCGTCGTCCTCGACTTCCAGGACGAGGCGCCCCTCGACGACGCGGGCCGAGACGAGCGCGCGGCAAGGTTTAGTGGAAGGCTCGATTCCGTGCTGGAGCGCGTTCTCGAGGATGGGCTGCACGAGGAGCTTCGGGATGATCAGGAGAGAAGCCTCGGGCGCGAGGGCGAACCGGTAGTGGAACCTCTCCTCGAAGCGGAGCTTCTGGAGCTTGCAGTACAGCTCGAGAAAGGAGAACTCCTCTCCGACGGTGGCGCGCTGCCCGTGCTCGACCGTATAGCGGAGCATGTCCTTGAGCGCGTGGAGGGAGGACTCGAGGGCGACGCGCTCGCCCATCCGCGCGAGGGCGACGAGGCCATTGAGGACGTTGTACAGGAAATGGGGCTGTATCTGAGCCTGGAGAGCGCGGTACTCCGCGTCGTCCCTCGCCCTGAGCGCCGCATTGGCCATCGAGTTGTCGATGACCTGGGCGGCGTAATCCGCGAAGGACTCGAGCTGCGTCAGCTCGAGGTCGGTGAAAGCGCGCAGCCGCCTGCCGAAGACGCAGAGCCCCTCGATTCGGCGATTCGCCGAGATCGGGACGGCGAGGACGGACTTGAGCGAAGCGTCGAGCCCGAACGCGGCGAGGGTCTGCACGGCGGAGCTTTCGCCGGCGGAGCTTTCGCCGGCGGACCTTTCGCCGGCGGACCTTTCGCCGGGGGCGATCGGGAAGAAGGACGCGTCGCGGATGACAAGGGGCTTCGAGGCCGAGCGCGGCGCGGCCTCGCCGTCGCCGTCCGCGTCGCCGGAGCCGTCCGCCTGGCAGGCGCGGGCGAGGAGCTTCCAATCGACTACCGGGGAGAAGCCGGACCACGCCTGGCGGTAAACGCTGCCGCCCTTGATGAGGCAGACCGCCGCGCCTTCCGCCCCTTCGTCGCGCAGGAGAGCGTCGACGACGATCGCCAGGATGCGATCGAGGTCGGGCGCCTCGGGCACGGCCGCGTTCACGTCGCCGAGGATGGCGGTCAGCGAGACGACGTTGGACTTGAGCCGCGCCGCGAAGAGATTGACCCTCTCGGCGAGCATGCCGAGCTCGTCGTGGCCGGACGGCGCGACGCGCGACGAGAAGTCGCCTTCGGAGATGCGCTCGACGGCCCTGTCGACGAGGCCGATGTTGGCGAGGATGGAGCGAGTCGTCGCGAGGACCCCCGCGGCCGCCAGCATCGTGATGACGGCGCTCAGGATGCCGTAGACGACGAGGGCCCGGCGCTCCGCCTGGACCGCGCTCCTCTCGAGGACGCCGACGAAACGGTCCAGGTAGCTCTCGAAGATGTTGCCGAGGTAGAAGGAAGCCGAGCGGAGGTGGTCGAACACGGCGAACAGCGATTCGTCCTTCGAAAGCTGCAGGCGGCTGTACAGCTCCTCCGTGCCCTGGTACTTGTCGCGCAGGAACGCGAAGTCGCTCTCGAGGCCGGCGAGCTCCTTGAAGGCCCGGGCGCTCATCGTGCCCGAGACCTCGTAGGCGGAGCGCAGCTCCTCGTCGTTCCGCAGGCCTCGGAGGATGGGGTCCCCGATGAAGAGGTCGTAGTCGGTCTTGAACTCCGCCACGGCCTGCGTCCATTCCTTCTGCGTCGAGATGCTCGTCGGGGCGAGGATGATGCCCTGGAGAGTGGAATAGAGGCGGGGCCCGAACAGGTCGAACACGAGATCGGTCATGAGGCCGTGCGCCCGGCGCGCCTGCGCTATCAGCCTCACCCCGCCGTCGATGGCGCCGCGCATCGAGGCGATCCGCTGGTAGGTGCTGATGGAGATGGCCGTATCCAGCAGGAAGGCGCCGGCGATGAGGAAGACGAGGGCCAGGAACTTAGTCCGTATCCGCACCGGACGAGTATAGCATGAGGCGTCCCGAGAGAGGAGCCTTAGCGGTGGGCAAGCCCGAAGCCTACTCCCACCGCGCCCGCCACGACGCCGACGACCGCGGCCCCGCGCCACAGCCAGAGTTCGACGTCGCGGCGAGCGGCCGCCTCCCGCGCCTCCTTGAGAGAGGCCTCGGAGAGCACCAGCGACTTCTCGCATCGCTCGAGCGAGGACGACAACTCGCTCGCTCGAGTCGCCGACTCGGCCAGCCGCGTCGATAGCTCGATCAATGTCCCTTGCGCATCCCGAAGCGAGGCCTTGAGAAGCCTGGAGTCCTCGCTCGAGTCCCTGGCCGAGCTCTCGAGCTGACTCAAGAGCGCGTCGAGCCTCTCCCACGTCGCGCTCGGCGAAGGCGAGGCGCTGTCCGAGGCTGCCGGAGACGGCGCGGTCGAGGACGAAGACGAGAGCGCCTCCGATGATGGCGCCGCCCACGAGGAAGCCGCCGAGAGCGAGAGCAAGAGCGCGAGGATTGCCGTCCATCTCATGGTCCCTCCTGGGTTCGATATATTTATATATCGGCGGAAAGGGCCAGGCAATAGTGTCGCGATGAAAGCCTGCTATGAAGAAATTCGTCAAGTCCGATTTTTCAAAAAAAGAACGGTCATCAGGAACATTCTGCTATTCGAGCGTTCAGGAGTTACCTGAAGCCTCACTGACGAGCATCATCGGAGTTGGGACGTTAACGGCGATGGTATTCTTGACGGAGATGGGCGACCTGAATCGATTTCCTAACCGCAGGAAGTTGAAGGCATATGTTGGACTTGCCCCTACGAGCCACGAAAGCGGCGAAATAAAAGACCGAAAAGGACATATCGCCCGTAGAGGGTCGAGTCGCTTGCGCGTGCATGGGACGACTGGCCCAGTTAATGTGGCATCGCGCGCTCGATGCGCAGCGCGAGTACGAACGAAGGAGTGTATAGCGGTAGGTTCAAATGCCCGACTATCGAGGAAGAACAGTTATTTGAGGACGGTCATAAGGCGTGGTACGATCGATGAAAGCCTGGCGTGCAACACCGCCGTTGTAAAATTTGATCTGCCATAACGGCTTCGAATTGCCGCTGGTATCGTGGTGTCGCAGCCAGTTCCTCCACTTCGCGATCAAGTGTTTTTACGTTCTCCTTCAGAGATTCATGCTCGTAGATCAAGCTTTTCATATGGGCCCGCGCCCCAGAGCGTAACTCGAGGCGCTGTAGCCACCTCATATGCTCTTTCGTCCACAATTCGCGATCATCCCGCAACTCCTTATCGGGAACCCACACCGTCGGTAAGTAAGTCCTGCCAATTCATGAGCCCGTAATACCTCACATAATTTCCCCGCATCGTATTCATCGGTCTTCCGTTTGCTTTATGGCAGGTAAACCCCGCGTCGATCGCCTCATCATAGATCGTGTGCCCAAGGCCACATGCTTCATACCCCACCACCACGCGAGTCGCGGTCATATCAGTGCGGAGCGCGCGCAAATACCCCCACAAAGACCCTCGACCTGGGTTCGTGTTATGGAAACGCCTGATCTCCTCGATCTTATCGCTCCTCCAGGTTCGACACACTAGTTCCTTGTCCTCCTTCTTGGATTTTCCCACTCCGGATTATATCCGGCCTGAAGGACCGACGCTCTTCTTACATAGTAACTTTACACGAAGCCTTCCTTGATCTTGCGACGCGCGAAGCGCGTCGCCTTACTATCGAAGTCCTTAGTAAGGCAATGCGGCCGAGAGCGATCTCATGGCCGTTCCAGGATAGCCATCCGATAGTCCTCGGGCGTATCGATGTCGCGCAGAGCGCCGGGGCCTATCTCGACGAGGACGCGAGGCCTGCCGGCGAGGAACTCGCGGAGCGTGCTCCTCGGGTCGAGCGCAAGGATGTCTGGGATCCAGGCCGAGAGCAAGAGCACGGGATGGCCGCGCCTGCCTTCGTGCGAGCCGAAGGCGGCCGTTTCTCCGCCCGCGACGGCGAACGCCGCCTCGATGGCGCGGTAGTGTTCGGCGACGATGAAGGGCATGTCGGCATGAGCGATGAAAAAGGCCGAGCTCGTCACCGCGCGCAGTGCCGTTTGTATCGACCCGAGCATGCCCTCATCCCAGCGCGGGTTCTCCATGACGCCCAGCCGCCCCTCGCCGCGCGCGGCCGAATAGGCTTCGGCGTCGAAGCGTGCGGCGACGGCGGCGGCTCCGTTGCCGACGACGAGGATAACACGGCAGTCGGCCTCCAACGCCGCGGCGACCGCCGTCTGGACGAGCGTCGAGCCGCGGAACGGCAGCAGCGGCTTGAGCACAGCCGGGTTGCCCGGCACGCTCATGCGCGAAGATGCCCCCGCGGCGGGGATTATGCAGTCGAACATCGCTACTTTTTCCTGTACCAGTATCTATAAAGCTCCGAAAAGCCGAGCTTGCCGTAAAGACCCAAAGCTGGCGCGTTGGCCGCCACCACTTGAAGGTAGGCGCACTCCGCCCCCATCGCCTTGGCCCCGTCCAGGATGGCCGAGACGATCCTCTCGCCGAATCCTTTCCCCTTCATCCCCTCTTCGACAACAATGTCGAAAAGGCCGACCTGGCCCCGGTCCACGGCGCCATAGCCGCAGGCGACGATCTCCGACCCGACCGAGAGGCTCGCCACGACCTTCCTCGAGATCACGTTCCTCAATATCCGCGCGATCGTGTCTTTCCTGGCTTCGGTGCGGCTGCACTCGCAGAAGCCGTCGATCCAGCGCGCGTCGAACTCCGGCTTCAGCTCAATTCCGCCGGTTCCCCCGCCCTCGAAACCCGACAACTCGAGCGTCCGGACCGACGTCTCGTCGAGGCGAGCGTACCCTCTCCTTTCTAGATCGGCATCGATCCTCCGCGGTTCCGGCGCGTCGAGGATCTTGAATATCGTCGGCAGCCCTCGCTCGGCGTAGAGTCCCTCGCAGACCGGTATCTTTTCAGCGAGCGAGATCGAGGACGGATACAGCGGGTTGACCGAGTTCGATCGTTTCGTGTGGCCTTCGGCGAAGCGCAGGAGCCACCCGTCATAGGCGACGGTCTGCAGAGCCGCCCAGCCACTGAGACTCAATTCCTCGATCGCGACCATCGGGGCCGCTAGCCCAGCGCCGCCCGCTTGGCGGCGACGAACGCGCGGAGGCGCTCGATCTCGGCCGAGGAGCGCGAGGCCGCGGGGCCGCCGATTAAGTCGCGGCGCGCGATGCACGCGTCGAGGGCCAGGTAGCGCGCGAGCTCGCCGGGATCGACGCCGTTCCAGGCCGGATGGAGGGCGCCGAGTCCCTGGCTGCCCAAGTCGGCGATGACCGCCCCTACCGCTGGGGAGCGGCCGAGCTTGGCGGGCCCCGCAGCGGCAGCCCTCGCCTCGACGAGCTTGCGCCCCGCCACGTAAGCCGTGCGGAAGGGCACCCCGCGGAGCACGAGAAACTCGGCGGCGTCCGCGGCCCAGAGGCAGCCGTCCTCGGCGGCCTCGCGCATCCTATCCGTCTTAGGCTCGAGGGCCTGGACCAGCCGCGCGAAGGCCGAGGCGCAGGAAGTCGCCGTATCGCCCGCGTCGAAAACCGCTTCCTTGTCCTCCTGGAGATCGCGGTCGTAGGCCAGCGGCAGGCCCTTCTGCATCACGAGGAGCGCTATGAGGTCGCCGAAGGCGCGGCCGGACTTGCCTCGGATCAGCTCGGCCGGGTCGGGGTTTCGCTTCTGCGGCATCACCGACGATCCGGTCGAGCAGGACTGGTCGACCGCCACGAAGGCGAACTCGGCCGAGGCCCAGAGCACGATTTCCTCGCAGTACCGCGACAAGTGCATGAGCAGGGTGGCGGCCGCCGCGGCGAACTCGACGCAGACGTCGCGGTCCGCGACCGCGTCCATGGAATTGCGCGACGGCCGGGCGAAGCCCAGTGCCGCGGCCGTCCCCTCGCGGTCCACGGGAAGACCCGTACCCGCCAGGGCGCAGGCGCCGAGCGGACTCTCGTCGGCTCGCCTGTCGGCGTCCTCGAAACGGCCGTAGTCCCGCTCGAGGGCGGCGCACCAGGCGAGAAGGTGGTGGGGCGAAGGTCACGGGCTGAGCCCGCTGCATGTGCGTGTAGCCGGGCATGAGCGAGCGCGTGCCAGCCGAAGCGAGCTCGCACAACGCGTCGATCGCGTCGAGCAGCGCGGCTCGGGCCTCTCGGGAAGCCGCGCGCAGCCAGAGGCGGAGATCGAGGGCGACCTGGTCGTTGCGACTCCGGCCGGCATGCAGGCTGCGCCCGACGTCGCCCATCCGGCTGGTGAGCTCGCCCTCTACGAAGGAGTGTATGTCCTCGGCGGTCGGGTCTACGACGAGAGTACCCTCCTCCGCTCCGACAGCGAGGGCCGCGAGACCCCGCCCGAGCTCGGCGGCCACTTCGGGCGGCAGGATGCCCTGCTGTCCGAGCATCGCCGCGTGAGCGATCGAGCCCTCGAGGTCTTGCGGCAGCAGGCGCTGGTCGACCGAGGTCGAGGAGAGGAATTCATCTATCGCCGGATCGAGTCCGGTCCCCGACCCCGCCGCCGAAGTATCCCAAAGCTTCGCCATACATATGCTCCTATCAGTCGCCGGCGGTGGCGACGTAGCCGCCTTCTCCGGGCTTCGCGCCTTTGGGAAGGGCCGCGCCGTCGGCCTTGATTCTCGCCTCGAGCCTGGCCCGCACCTTGGTGGGCAGGCCGAAGAGGTTGATGAAGCCCTCCGAGTCCTTGTGCGAGAACAGCGGACCCGTGGTGAAGCTCGCGAGGCTCGCGTCGTACAGCGAGTAAGGCGACTTCATCCCCGCGCTGGTGATCGAGCCTTTCCAGAGCTTGAGCCTCACCGTACCGGACACCTTCCGCTGCGTCGAGTCTATGAACGCGCACAAGGCCTCGCGCAGGGGGCAGTACCACTCCCCCTCGTACATCGTGTCCGCGAACCCGTCGGCCGACCTGAACCTTGAAGGCCAGGGTCTTGCGGTCGAGGCAGATCTGCTCGAGTTTGGCGTGCGCCTCCATGATGACGCTTCCGCCCGGCGTCTCGTACACGCCGCGCGACTTCATGCCATCGACGCGGTTCTCGACCATGTCGAGGATGCCGCAGCCGTGCTTGCCCGCGATCGCGTTGAGGGCCTTGACGAGGAACGCCGTCCATCTTCTTGCCATTGAGCGAGACGGGCACGCCCTTCGAAATCGAGCGTCACGTATTCGGGGGCGTCGGGGGCCTTGGAGGGGGGGGTCGTCATTTTGAGCATGCCGCCGTCGAGCTTAGGCTCGTTCCAGGGATCCTCGAGGTCCAGACCCTCGTGGCTCATATGCCAGAGATTGTCGTCCCGGCTGTAGGAGTCGGACTTCTTCATCGGGACGGGGATATTCCGCTTCTCCAGGTATTCGATCTCCTGCTCTCGGCTCGAGATGTCCCAGATGCGCCAGGGGGCGATCACTTCCATTTCGGGCGCGAAGGCTTTGATGGCGAGCTCGAAGCGCACCTGGTCGTTGCCCTTGCCCGTGCCAGCCGTGAGCTATCGCGGAGCAGCCCTCGGCCAAGGCGGTCTCCGTCAGGCTCTTGGCGATGAGGGGTCTCGCCGCCGATGTGCCCAGGAGGTAGCGGCCCTCGTAATAGGAGCCCGACTTGACGAGGGGCCCGAGGAATTCCTCGACGAATTCCTTCTCGAGGTCCTTGATGACGAGCTTGATCGCCCCGGATGAGATGGCCTTTTTTTCAAGCGAAGCCCAGTCGCACTCCTGCCCGACATCGCCGCAGACGGCGATCACCTCGCAATCGTAATTCTCCTTGAGCCAAGGGACGATGACAGTAGTGTCGAGTCCGCCGGAATAGGCTAGGGCGATTTTCTTCTTCATAAAAATTCTCCTTTTTTGACCCTGCGCTCGCCGCAAGCGCTTGCGCCGAGGCCGCGGCGGTATCGTCTGTTCTCGAAGGGAGATAGCGTGGGTGGGAAGAATGTCAGCGACGACGGAGGCGATGGGAGGCAGCGGGAGCCACAGTCACGAAATCTCTCCTCGTGAATTCGCTAGCCGAGGATACCCTCAAAATGGGGCATTGGTCAATCCCTGCATTTTTATGCAGTTCTTCAGTTAGAATGCAAAGTTCTGGTTTGACTATGGAGCTGGCGCGAATATATCATGACCCATGCTTTTCTACGATCGCTCGGACGGACGTCGAGTCCGCGACCTGCGCGCCTTCAACGCCATCCTGCCGTACGTCGTCCGCAAAAGGAACGAGGCCGGCGTCCTCATGTCCAAAGACATCGACGTCGAATATGCGATGGCTTACGTAAGAAGGAAGAACGGCGAGCTGGACGAGTCCCGCGCACGGAATCCGAATGCAGAGCGCTACTCCCTTTTCGGTCTCTTGATCTCCGCGGCGGTGCGTACGATAGCCTTGAAGCCACGGCTCAACCGGTTCGTGCATGGGCGGGCCATTTATCAAAGAAAGGGAATATCGGTTTCTCCTATA
>CAWHFT010000161.1:0-8183 GCA_963828175.1 uncultured Spirochaetota bacterium | reverse complement strand
CGAGATGCCGGCTCGCTTCCAGACGCTCGCCCTTCGCGCGAGCGTGACTCCTCCGGTGCCGGAGATCGTGTGGTACGTGGACGGGGTCGAGTTCGCGCGCGTTCCTATCCCTACGAGGCGCGCTGGCCGATCGCGCCCGGCGCGCGCTCAATCCGAGCGCGCTTTCCGAGAGCCTTCGTGGAAAGCCGTAAGGTCAATGTGACGGTGTCGCCGGGATAACACCGCACGACACGGGCTGCCGTCCGACATTTATACCTACCGCCCTCCGGCAGGACGCAACAGTGTTGACGGCGTTCAAGCACGTCATAAGTAGTTGACCTACCCAGACCCTCCAGGTCCCAATGACAAGGCAGAAGCACCATGTTTAGGGTGATGAGTTGTACCGGCCGTTGAAACGGGCAGACGCAGAGGATACACGCGGCACGGCTCGTAGCGCGGGGGGTGTCGTAGAAAAATGAGGGGGGTCCGGTCCCGAGGACCACACCGAGGCGCGCCACGGACGGCGCGCTCGGATCGTCTAGGGGCGGCCCTGGTTGGTCCCTTACTGTACGAGCTCGTCGCCTTCGCCGCGGGAGATGATGATCTCGCCGGTCTCCTCGAGGTGGCGGATGATGGACACGATCTTCTGCTGGGCTTCCTCGACGTCCTTGATGCGGACCGGGCCCATGAACTCCATGTCTTCCTTGAGCATCGTCGCCGCGCGCTTGGACATGTTCTTGAAGATCTTCTCCTGCACCTCGCTGTCCACGCCCTTGAGCGCCTTCGCGATCTCCTGGCCGTCGACCTCGCGCAGCACCTTCTGGATCGAGCGGTCGTCCAGCAGAACGACGTCCTCGAACACGAACATCTTCTTCTTGATATCCTCGGCGAGCTCCGGCGAGTCCTCTTCGAGGGCCTCGATGATGCCCTTCTCCGAGGTGCGGTCGACGAGGTTGAGGATGCCGACGATCGAGTCGACGCCGCCCGCCGCGGTGAAGTCCTCGCTCGACAGCGTCGAAAGCTTCTTCTCGAGGACTCGCTCGACCTCGCGCAGGACTTCCGGCATCGTGCGGTCCATCGTCGCGATGCGCTTGGCGACGTCCGACTGCACGTCGTGCGGCAGCTTCTGCAGGATGTAGGCCGCTTTGTTCGGCTCGAGGTAGGCGAGGATCAGCGATATGGTCTGCGGGTGCTCGGTCTGGATGAAGTTGAGGAGGTGGGCCGGGTCGGTGCGCCTGATGAAGTCGAATGGCCGCACCTGCAAGCTCGAGGTGAGGCGGTTGATGATGTCGATCGCGCGCTGCGAGCCCAACGACTTCTCGAGCAGCTCGCGCGCGTAGTCGATGCCGCCCGAGCTGATGAAGTCCGAGGCCATCATCAGCTCTTGGAACTCGGTGAGGACCTGGTCCTTCTGTTCGGCCTCGACGGAGTCCAGACGCGCGATCTCGAAGGTGAGCGTCTCTATCTCGTCCTCGCGCAGGTGCTTGAAGATCTCCGACGAGATGTCGGACCCGAGGGCGACGAGGAAGACGGCGGCCTTCTGGCGGCCCGACATGTCCTTGACGTTCTTGGGCCGCTTTGGGCCGGGCTCGGCCCCGCGTGCGCCGGAAGCCAGTCCCGCTCTCTGCCCGCCGCTCCTGCCCGCCGCTTGCTGCGCCATACTACGATAATAGCTCTTTACGGGCCGCGCGGGAAAGGCCCGCGACGACCTGCGCGTAGGAGTGGCGGATGAGCCACTCGAGCTTTTCGTCGGGGACGGTGCCGTCGAGCACGACGGTGTTCCAATGCTGGTGGTTCATGTGCCAACCCGGCCGGATGTCGGGAAAGGCGGCCCGGAGGTCGGCGGCGAGGTCGGGATCGCACTTGAGGTTGACCTCGATCGGCCTCTCCTGGGCGCCGAAAGAGAGTGCGAAGATCTTGCCCCGAACGCGGAAGGCCTCGGTGGCTTCGTCGAAGGGGTAGTCGCTAATAACCTCCGGCAGCGAGAGGCAGATCTTCCTCATCCGGCCTCGCGTCATCGGCCGCTACCTTTAGTTGGCCAAGGCCCGATCGATTGCCGCGAGCTCGCCCGGCGCGAGGGGGCCGGCCGCCAAGGCCGCCGCGTTCTCCGCGATTTGCGAAGGTCCCGAGGCGCCGATAAGGGCGCTGGTGACGCGAGGGTCGCGGAGGGCCCACGCGATGGCCATCTGGGCAAGGCTCTGCCCGCGCGCCTTCGCGATCTCGTTCAGCGCGGCCACCTTTGCGATTTTTTGAGGCGTGATGTCGCTCTCCTTGAGGAACGGACTGGCGGAGGCGGCTCGGGAATCGGCGGGCGTGCCCTTGAGATATTTGGAAGTCAGGAGACCCTGGGCGAGGGGCATGAAGGCGATGACGCCGATGCCCGACTCGGAACAAGCGTCCAGGATGCCGCCCTCGACCTTCTCGCGCTCGAACATGTGGTACTTTGGCTGATGGATGAGCGGGCGAACGCCCAGGGACTTGAGGATGGAGGCGGCCTCGCGCGTAGCGGCCGCCGAGTAGTTGGAGAGGCCGACGTAGAGCGCCTTGCCCGAGCGCAGGGCGTGAGCCAAAGCCTGCATCGTCTCCTCGAGCGGAGTGTCGGGGTCGGGACGGTGATGGTAAAAGATGTCGACGTAGTCGAGGCCCATTCTCTTGAGGCTCTGGTCCAGGCTCGCGAGGAGGTACTTGCGCGATCCGTAATCCCCGTAGGGTCCCGGCCACATCGTATAGCCGGCCTTGGTCGAGATGACGAGCTCGTCACGGAAAGGCGCGAAATCCTCTTTGAAAGTCGCCCGAGGCTCGACTCGGCAGAGCCGGGCGGAGGCCCGTAGTTGTTAGCGAGGTCGAAGTGGGTGATGCCGAGGTCGAAAGCTTTTCGCGCCATCGCCCGAACGCGGTCGAAGGGCGTCTCGGCGCCGAAATTGTGCCAGAACCCGAGGGAGAGAGCGGGAAGCTTGAGGCCCGAGTCTCCGCAGCGGCGATAGGACATTTCGGAATATCGCCTTTCGGCGGCCGTATATTGCATCCTACGATGATACGCGCCCGGAGCGGCGATTTGGAAGGGGGAGCGCGAGGGGGCAACCTTTCATAAAGGTGGCCCTCTCGCTCATTCCCAAGATTCCGCTTAGCCCCGTCTCGCCGCCTTGGCGAAGACCGGCCGGAACTGCATGATCATGAAAGCCGGGAAATTCTTGATCATGCCGCGATAGACGCCGGGGATGGAGGTGATCCAGTAGCCTGCCCAGACGGCGAAACGCTTGAGGGGATTGCGCTGAGGGAAGTCGTAGACGCCTTCCTTTTTGTAGGCGCGATGGTCGGCCTTGAAGACGATCCTGAGCTCGTCGAAGATGTCGTCGCGGAAGATCTTCATGCCGCCCACGCCGAGGAAGGTCGCCGGCTTCATCGCGTCTGCCGCGAGGGCGGCGCTCGACCTGGAGGCGGCGGCATCGATGACAGCATCGAGCCTCTCAGTCGACTCGGCTTCGTCCGACACGAAATCCACGACGTTGGCGCCCTGCCACTCCGCGTAGGCCTGCAGGGTCTCCCGGAGATTCCCGAGAAGGGTCAGCGGCCCTGCCACGAGGAACAGGAACTGCTTTCCCATCAGCGTCCGCTGGTGGGTGTTGAAGAAGGAGCGGTCGAGAAAGGCCTTCCATCGAGCGGACAAGGCGCGATCGCGTATCATGCCCGCGAAAACTATGAGGTCGGCCTTCATGACCGAGGACTTGTAGCTCTCGATGAAACCGTCCTTGCCCTCATAGGCGCAGTGATTGGCCTGTCCGCACTTGAGGCAACCGAGGCAGCCGCCCTTCATTCCCATCTCCTGCAGGCCGAGCAGCTCGACGGAATGGCCTTCTCGCTCGGCGTCGGCGGCGAAGCGTCGGGCCATGGCCCCGATCGGCAGCTCCGGATAGTCCACGAGCACGAGGACGCGCTTGCCGGTCGGCGAGGCTTCCGACTCGGCGGCGGCGGGCTGGGACGCGAGCGGAGCGCGGATCGAGCCGCGCTCCGGGAGCGCGGCCGTGCGTCGCGGCAGCGCGAGCTTGTGCTCGGCCGCCTCGATGAGCTCGCCGGCGAAGGCGAGGAGCTGTCTCCTGCATTCGCTCTCCATGAGGTCGCCCATTTTGGGCGAGAAGAAGCCGGTGAAGGCCATGCCGAGGTCCTCCGAGACGCCGCGGATGTATTCGTGGGCCGTATGGTCGAAGAAGTGGATCGAGGTCGAGAGCGAGGCGGCGTATTTGCCCGCGAAGGCGCCTTCCGCGCCTTTGTCCCAGACGAGCTCGATGAAGCGCTTGTATTGCGAGCAGACCGTGAACACGTAGAGGGGGAAAGCCCAGAGTATCGCGTCGGCCGCCTCGATCTTTCCGATCAGCGCCTCGAAGACGGCCTCGTCCTTCTCGAGCGCGCCGATGCGCGATGCGACCTGGATCGTCTCGACCTCGTGTCCCGCCATTTGCTCGCGGATCCAGCGTACATACTGCATCGTGACGCTCGTCTCGCCCTTGGGGCTGCCGCCCAAAACCAGTAATTTCATTCCTCTCTCCTCGCGGGCCGCTGTAGGCGCGCCCGCTTTTCGCGATATTCCGCGCCTTTATTCGAGGCCGCGGAGCTCTTCGAGAGTCGTCCGGCACCACGCCCCGAGACTCTCGTAATAGCTTTTGCCGTAATGGAGGGTCATGAGCTGGAAAGCAGCGACCCGACCGCGCTCTTCGCCTCCGGCTATCTCCTTTTCCAGATGCCCCTCGGTAGAGACGAGTTCGGCGAGGGCGGACTCGCATTCGCGCGACTGGGCTTCGAGCATGGCGGCGATGCTCTCCGGCCGAGCCTTGCCGCCGAGGAAAACCTTGAGCAGGAGCTCGACCCTGAGATTGGGCGGATTGGGCATTTCCTCGACCCAATGGGCCAGGGCCTTCCGGCCTTCGCTCGTGATCGAATACAGGTGCCGAAGCGGCTTTCCCTTGCCGGAAACCTCGTCTTTTTCCGCCAGCCCCTCCTCGAGGAGGAGCTTCAAAGTCGGGTAGATATGGCTGTAATCCTCTTTCCAGAAATGAGCTATGCTGACGGCGGCGAATTTTCGAATGTCGTAACCAGACATCGGGCAAAAGTCGAGCATACCCAAAATGGCATATTTACTGCGGTTTTCTCTCGGCATGGCATCATGATATATATCAAAATGATATAAGTCAAGAGGGGATCGAGTAGTATCGCAAACTGATGCTTGTGGCTCGACTTGGGCCGGCCTACACTAGAGCTTATGGCCAACGACAATGTGAAAACCTACGAGGCGGGCGATCTCATTTTCAAGGAAGGGGAGAAAGGCGACCTCATGTTCGTCCTGCTCGAAGGGGCCGTGGAGCTCAAGATGAAGCTCGAGCGGGGCGAGACCGTGCTGAAGACGGTGGACACTCCGAACGATTTCTTCGGCGAGATGACCCTGCTGGACGAGAGGCCCCGCTCGGCCTCGGCTACGGCCGTGAAGAAGACCAAAGTGCTCGCCGTCGATGGCCCGACGTTCGAATCCATGATCCTATCGAACGGGAAATTCGCGCTCAAGATCATCAAAGTCCTCGCCGCCCGCATCCGGAGCACGAACGACCAGGTTTCCGAGCTCATAGAGACGATGCCCAAGGAGCGGATAGCTCGCGGCATGACCGATTTCGCCGTCCATCACGGAGAGCCCATCCACGAAGGCGGCATCAAGGTCAACGTCGAGGCGATGAAGAAATGGGTCAACACGCATCTCGGCGCCGCCAATGACGAGATCGAGGCGGCGATCTACCGCCTGCTCAAGGACGAGACCATCACGTGGGCTCCGACGAGCGCCAAGACCAAGGAGAACCTCGTGCTGCCGAAGGAGTTCATAAAAGAGAACGACCGTCGGACCCAGGCGTAGCCACCGAAGTAGTTAGAATTTCACCTTTGAGTCCATGATCGCCCCCGCCCCCAGGATCACGATGGGGATGGCGAGGCCGACGCCGGCATGCGCGATCATCAAATTGGAGAAGGTTTCGTGGTCGCCGCGGTTCAGGGCATCGGTCAGATAAAACCCCATCACGATCTGGGCGACCATCAGGGTCGCGTGCGTGAAGAATGCATACCGGTGGACTTTTGCTTTCGTCCATCCCGGCCCCAGCTTTCCCATGAAGCTCGTTCCCGTGATCGCGTTCGCGATGTAGAAGGTCTCGCCAGCCGCGACGAGGCCGACGTGAGTCCAGCCCAGGGCCTGCTGAGTCGGGTCGTCGTAGACGGCCGCGACTTCCGCGGGACAGATCGCCGGGTCGAAATTGTCCATGTTCGGATAATGGGCATCGCGCCAGGCGTGAGCCACGGAGAACATGTCGTACGCATGCACGGCTCCGACGATGCCGGCGGCCAGGAGGATTCCGCCCGAAGCCCAGCCCGAGAAGCGGTGGAAATCTTCCTTGTTCTTGAAGCCGAGAAAACGGGAGGCGGGAAGGGGGGCGGCCGAAGGTCCGCTCGATGCGGACTTGGCGGAGCCGGGCGCCGAGCCTTCGGCGGGCTTGGGAGCGCCCGCGGCGATCCAATCGCGGAGCAGCGCTTTCTGATCGGCATCGAGGCTCGTGCCGTCGGCCGGCATCGTTCCGCTCTCGACCATTATCCAGACGCGGCTCTCCTCGGGCTTGCCGGGCGTCACGAGGCCCGAGGCGATGATCGCGTCGTACGACGCGGCCCAATCGTGGCAAGCCGAGCATCTCGAGGCGATGAGAGCGGGCGCCTGGCCGAGCTCGAGGGTCTTGACGATAGCCGCGGGCCGCCCCGCGTCCTGTGCCGAGGCGGTTCCGGCCAAGAGGTAGAAGGCGAGGAGCGCGCCGCAATGCTTCGATAATTCCATGAATGTATTGTAACATGGCGGCCACGGGGACGCGAGTGCCCTTCGATGATATATTGGTAGTGTGATCAGGATCGTACGCGAGGGCCTGGACTATCGGCCCTACTACTGCGAGGAGAACGTCTGGCGCCTCCTCGCCCGGCCCGAGCTCGCCGAGACCGCGAATTGGGCGGTCATCGTCTCCAATTCCGAGCGGAAGGTCATCTGCCTGCGCCAGCGCTCGGGCAGGCTGGTCGACGGCCTGGTCCGCTGGGACTATCACGTGTTCGCGGTGGTAACCGATTCGATCCAGGGCCGACTCGCGCTGGACTTGGATAGTGACCTGCCTTTCCCGTGCCAGCTCGAGCGCTATCTTTCCTCGACCTTCCCCTCGGATGTGCAACGCGCCTTCGCGCCTCGATTCCGCGTCGTGAAGGGATCGGAATACGTGTCCCTTTTCGTTTCCGACCGCTCGCACATGCGCAGGCCGGACGGCAGCTGGATCGCACCGCCTCCGCCTTGGCCGGCCCCGGGGGCGGGCTCGGGCAGGCCCAGCGTTCTCCTAGACTGGACGGACATGGGCAGGCGCTCGCCGGGCGCCTGCTACGACAGTCAGCGCATGGCGAGCTTCGCCGCCGATTCGGGCAAGGGATACTGAAGTGGAGCGTATCCTCGGCGCGCTGGTCGCCCTCGCCGCTGGCGATGCCTTGGGAGTGCCGGTCGAGTTCGGCCCGAGAGCGGATCGAGTCGCGGATCCCGTACGCGGCATGCGCGGCGGAGGCACCTGGCGGCTCGAGCCGGGCACCTGGTCGGACGATACGTCTCTAGCTCTCTGCCTCGCGGACAGCATCGTGTCGAGGGGCTTCGACCCCGAAGATTCGGGGCGGCGCTCGCTGGCCTGGCTGGACGAGGGCCTGTGGTCCGCGAGGGGCGCGGCCTTCGACGTCGGGGCTGCGACGAGACGAGCTCTGGACCGCGTGCGCTTGGGACTGCCCGCGGTGCTCGCCGGCGGGAGGGGCGAGAACGACAACGGGAACGGTTCGCTCATGCGCATTCTTCCCGCCTCGATCTGGCTGGCCTTTACGCCAGAGCCGGCGCGCTTCCGTGCGATCGCCGCCTACTCCGCGGTCACGCACGGCCATCCGCGGAGCATCCTGGCCTGCTGGCTCCACTGCCTCGTGTCGGCGCGGCTCCTCGCGGGAGACGAGCCGAAGAAGGCCTACGCGGCCGCGATGGCCGACGCCAGGCGGCTCCTGGAAACGCTGCCGGCCTCCGCGCGCGCCGAGGCGAGAGCCTTCGAGCGAATCCTCGACGGCAGCCTGCCCTCCCTCGACGCGCGGTCGATCCGGGGCTCGGGCTACGTCGTGCATTGCCT
>CAWHFT010000160.1:0-7610 GCA_963828175.1 uncultured Spirochaetota bacterium | reverse complement strand
GGGCAGGCCTTCCTTGGGCGTTCGCTTGAGGACGATATACTCGAGGCCTTTTCCTTCGCAATAGCGCCGTTTCTCGGGCTTGTCCCCGTCCTCGTTGACGACGTAGATCTCGGCGCCAAGGGCTTCAATCTCTGGCTCGGCGTCGAGCCAGCCCTTTCCGGAGGAGACGAGGCAGCGTTTGACGTTCTTGAACGAGCCGACCATGTAGCTCCTCTCGGCCTGCGAGAAAAGAGGATGCCCCTCGCCCTTGAGGAGCCTCACGTTCTCGTCGCTGCCGATGATGACGTTGAGCTCGCCGAAAACCGAGACCTCCTCGAAGAACCGTAGGTGACCCGTATGCAGCCAGTCGAAGCAGCCCGTGACGACGACGCGCTTTCGGCCGGGCGTCCTCGGTGCGGATATGGGCGGCGCCTCGTAAGGGAAGCCCGCGAGCGAGGCTCCGGCCATCTCGCGCAGTTCCACGCCGCGCGAGGCGCACCAGGAGCGCTTGGCCGCGTTGGCCGCGTTGGCCGACTCGGCGTCGGCTTCCGACGGAACAGCCCACGCCGCGCTCTCGTCGCCGAGGTCGATCGGCAGGCGGTCGGGGTCGAGCCCCGCCGGCGCGACCTTGACTTTGTCGACGTAGCTCAAGGCCTCGAAGTAGTAGAGCCGCTCCGCCAAGCTCATCCGCCCCTCGGGGCGAAGGACCAGCGTGAGGGGCCCGAACCGGGCCGCCTCGTGGAGAAAGCGGATTTGGCGCGAGCCGACCTCGTCGAAGGCCCCCGAGGCGAAGACGCGCCTCATGCCGAGCTCCCGCCCAAGAGCGTGGCGGTCGAGGCACCGCGCCGCACGCGTATCCCGAACGATCCCGGCACGCTCCGATCGGTCGCGACGAAGAGGTAGCCGCCGCCACAGCCGGAATACATCGCCCCGCCGTATTCCTTGCGGTAGCGCGCCATGAGGCCGACTAGGTCGACTTGAATGAGCGGGTGCCTGAGGGTGGCCGGAAGCAGGGCCTCCCAGGCGAGCATGCACTCGTTCATCGAGGCTTGGAGGCCGGCAAGGTCGCGCGCGACGATCGAGTCGTAGCACCGGCGGCCCGACTCGCCAAGGCGCCTAATCCACCCTGGCTCGAGGTTCTTCGTGACCAGCGGAGTGTAGCCCGAGGGCCGCTGGGCGACGGGCACTATCTTGATATGCCTCTCGAACCAGTCGACGACCCCCGCGTCCTCGCAGGTCTCTATCCGCAGGGGGAAGACTCCGCCCTCGCTCGAAGCGTCGAAATCCATCCTCACTATGCCGGGGAAAACCAGGCCGACCATGTCCTGGGAGCCCGAAGGCTCGGCCTTGCCGCGGTTTTCTGCGGCGTAGAGTTCGCGCATGAGATGGGCCGGCCGCCGGTCGGGCAGCCGGTCGCCCCATAGCCGCATGGCCACTTTTCGCGTGCTGGTCGCCATGCCTGCGTAGTCCATGAAGCGGAAGTCGGGCTCCACGGCCACGACGGTCATGGAGCCTGGGGGCGCGGGATTGCGCTCGGATACGAATGGCTGGTCGATCCACCCCCCGCAGAGCGCCAGCCTGTACGGAATCCCGCCGATCACATCCGCGAAATCGCCAGCCATCGTTAGTCCACGACGCGCAGGCCGGCTTTGCGCGCGGCGCGCTGAGTCTCGATCCAGCGGTACGTCTTCGCAAGGCCGACCTTGAACGGGGTCGAGGGCTCCCACTTGACGCCCTGCTTGATGAAGGTGTTGTCGGAATTGCGGCCGGCCACGCCCTTGGGCGCGTCGGCGTAGGTCCGCTTCAGCTTCACGCCGCCGATCTCCTCGGCGAGAGTGACGAGGTGGTTGATCTCGATGAGCTCCGAGGAGCCGAGGTTGAGTGGTGTCGCGACGAGAGCGTCGCAATGGGTGATCTTGTCTATGCCTTGGGTGCAGTCGTCGATGTACATGAAGCTGCGGGTCTGCGTGCCGTCGCCCCAGATGTCGATAGTGCCCGACTTGGACTCGATCGCCTCCTGGACCTTGCGCGCGATGGCGGCGGGAGCCTTCTCGCGGCCTCCCATCCAGGTGCCGAAGGGCCCATAGACGTTGTGGAAGCGGGCGATGAACGTGGCCAGCCCCCGCTCGGCCCAGTACTCCTGGCAGAACATCTCGGAGACGAGCTTCTCCCAGCCGTAGCCGCGCTCGGCCATCGCCGGGTAGGCGTCGCTCTCCTTGAGCGCTCGCACGTGCGGATCCTGCTGGAGGTCGGTGTTGTAAGCGCAGGCCGACGAGGAGTAGAAGTAGCGCTTGGCGCCGGCGCGCCACGCCGCCTCGACCATGTGGGTGTTGATGAGTATGGAGCGCAGGCAGTCGACGCGGTGCGTCTCGATGAAACCCATGCCGCCCATGTCCGCGGCAAGATTGTAGACTTCCGTCGCGCCTTCGACGGCCCGGCGGCAATTCTCCTCCACGGAGAGGTCGAGGCTGAGATTCTCGACGCCGGGGACGGTCTGATACCACTCGTAGACCGGTTTCTTGTCGATCGCTCTGATTCTGCTGAAGCCCTTTTTCTTGAAATAGTCGGCGAGATTGCCCGCAATGAAGCCTCCCGCCCCCGCGATCACGATGAGATCACCCTTCCCTGCGGAAGCTATCGGCTCTTTGGCCTTCGGAAACTGGTATTCCATACATTCCTCCCGACGCTCTTCGGCGTTCGAGAACATGGTACTCGTGCAACCCTTGCCCCACCATACTCAATATGCGTATAATTACTCCTGAAATGCGCAAGATCGCCCTATGCATGGAGCTTTCCGATTATTACGAGCACGGCATTGCCCGAGGACTCGTCCGCTACGCCAAATCCAAGCCCGATTGGCGGCTCTACGGCTACGGATGGATGTTCCGTTCCCTCACCGACCTGGAACGGTGGGACGGAGACGGCATCGTCGCCCGAATCGAGGATTCAAGCACCGCCGACAGGCTCGCGGCCTTGGGACTGCCCCTCGTCGACGTGGCGGGCGCCTACGAGCGACCCAATTTCCGCAGCGTCACCAACGACGACTTCCTCACCGGCTACAAGGCTGCCCTCCACCTTTCGGGTTGCGGCTTCTCTCATTTTGCGTTCCTCGGCGTCGCGGAAACGCGCTGGTCCAACGAGCGCCGGTCGGGCTTCGAGAAAGGCATCGAGAGGAAAGGCTCCGGCCTGCCCCGGTTCGAGCGTCCTCTCAGGTGGTGGGAGCGGCTAGAGAGCCAGGCCGAGGAGGGCGAGCTCGCGGCGTTCCTGAACGGCCTCGAGCGGCCGGTCGGCCTTTTCGCCTGCAACGACACGACGGGCTTGCGCGCCACGGAGCTTGCCGGCCGCCTCGGGCTGGCGATCCCGGACTCGCTTGCCATTCTCGGCGTCGACAACGAGGACATCCTCTGCGAGCTCGCCTCGCCGAGCCTTTCGAGCATAATGCTCGACTGCGAGGCCATCGGCTTCCGCGCCGCGTCCATTCTCGACGCCGCGCTCGAGGGCACCGAAGGCCGGGGGGACGGCGGCGTCCCGACCGGAATCCGCGTGGCCCTGCCGCCGAAGGACGTGGTGGAGCGCGAGTCGACACGGGTCTTCGCCTGCGAGGACAAGCTCGTCGCGAGGGCGGCCACTTTCATCCGCGCCCATGCCCACGAGGGCATCGACGTATCCGACCTCCTCGCCTTGGTACCGGCGTCCAGGCGATCCCTCGAGACGCGGTTTCGCCGGGCGATGGGCCGGAGCCTCCACGAGGAGATCCTGCGGGCCAAGCTCGCCCGGGCGAAGCGGCTTCTCAGAGAAGGCAACGACACGGTCGAGCGCGTCGCGGAGGAATCGGGGTTCGGTGCGCTCGGGCGATTCCACGAGGCCTTCAAGAAAGCCGAAGGATCGTCTCCCGGCGAGTGGAGGAAGGCCACCGGCGGTGGAAAGCGGTCGTAGGGCTCTTCGCCGGCGCGAACTCGGCCCTCGCCTATTCCGGAATAGCTCCCAGTACGTTATGGACGGCGGTCTCCGCCTTGTCCCATACCAGTTTCGCGGTTTCGGGCGTCACCGCGGCCGAGGGCTTTCGAGGCCTGCGCCTAACCACATAAAGCCCGGTCCAGGAGATGGGAGCCGGATCATCGATGAGCCAAACCCCGGTATCCGCCCCCTTCTCGGGCGTGAGCGCGAGCATCGAAGCGAAGGCGTACGCGCTCCGCTTCCGAGAATCTCCGCCCGACCCGAACCCCGAACGGACCCAACCGGGATGGTAGGCGTTGACAGTAAGCGGCGAGTCTCGTCCGATCCGCCGCGCAAGCTCCTCGGTGAATAGCAGCGTCGCAAGTTTAGATTGGCCGTAGACGGACATCGGGCGATACTTCCCGCTTCCCGGGACCAGCCAGTCCTCGATTCGCCGCGGGGCGAAGCCATGAGCCATAGAGCTCGTCGTTACGATCCTGCCCTTCGGGGCCGCGCGGAGCAGCGGGAGGAGCAGTCGAGTGAGGGCGAAGGGCGCGACGAAGTTGACCGCCATCTGGCGTTCGATGCCGTCGACCGTCCTCGCGAAGGACATTTCCATGCCGCCAGCGTTGTTCCATAAGGCGTCCAAAGACGTGGTCTTCGATTTCACCTGTTCCACGAGGCTTACCAACGAGGAGAGAGAAGCGAGATCGCCCATCACGCTCTCGAACTCGCCTTCCGGCACGTGCGCCTTCAGATCGGCGATAACCGAACCGAGCCTGCTCGGGCTTCTTCCATGGACGAGCACTTTCCAGCCTTTTCGTGCCAAGGCCTCGGCCCCGGCCAATCCTATGCCCGAGGTGGCTCCGGTGATCAACACTGTCTTTCGCGCCATTAATGGCCTCCCTCCAGAAGATACGAGTTTTTTGATCGTCGGCCTATGTGGAGAGGGACGCGATCCCTTCCACAGCGGCGGCTTTCTCAGTTAATATTGCGCCCCAATACGGGAGTGCTAAGCGACGGCGGTCGAACAGGCATAGCATTTTTATACATTTCTTTGGTATAAGTAGCCAAGAAGCCGGAGGCAGCATGGGCAAGAGCCTGGCGCGGAAGATACTCGAGTCGCACCTCGTCGGAGGCGAGTGGAAAAGCGAGAGCGAGATAGGCATCCACATCGACCAGACCCTGACGCAGGACGCGACGGGGACGATGGCCTATCTCCAGTTCGAGGCCCTCGGCATCGAGCGACTGGCCACCGAGCTCTCGGTCAGCTATATCGACCACAACACGCTCCAGACCGGCTTCGAGAACGCGGACGACCATCGCTACCTCCTGTCGGTCGCGCGCCGCTACGGCATCCGGCTTTCGAGGGCCGGAAACGGTATTTGCCACCAGGTCCACCTGGAGCGTTTCGGCAAGCCGGGGGCCACGCTGCTCGGCTCCGACAGTCATACGCCGACGGGTGGCGGCATCGGCATGGCGGCCATGGGCGCGGGTGGCCTGGACGTGGCCCTCGCCATGGGAGGCGCCCCTTTCTACATGCCGTGCCCGGAAGTGATCCGCGTCGTCCTAAAAGGCGAATTCGGTCCATGGGTATCCGCCAAGGACCTGGTGCTCAAGATGCTCGAGAAATTCGGTACCAAGGGCAACGTGGGCCGGATCTTCGAGTACGCAGGACCTGGCCTCGCCGGCCTCACCGTGCCGGAGCGCGCGACCGTCGCCAACATGGGCGCCGAATGCGGGGTCACCACCTCCATCTTCCCGAGCGACGAGCAGACTCGCGCGTATCTCCGCTCGCAGAACCGCGAGGCCGAGTGGAGGCCGCTGGGCCCCGATCCGGACGCCGACTACGCGATGGAAGTCGAGATGGACCTCGGCGAGCTCGAGAGTCTGGCCGCAGCGCCCCATTCTCCCGGCAACGTCGTCACGGTGCGGAGCCTCGCGTCGATGAAGGTCGACCAAGTCTGCATCGGCTCGTGCACGAACTCCTCCTACCGCGACCTGGCTACGGCGGCGCTGATGCTCCGCGGCCGCACCGTGCCGCCCGACGTCAGCCTCGTGGTGACTCCCGGCTCGCGCCAGGTCGTGATGAACATCGAGAAGGACGGCTACCTCGCGGATTTCATAGCCGCTGGAGCGAGGCTCGTCGAGCCATCCTGCTCGTTCTGCATCGGCAACGGCCAGGCCCCCGCGAGCGGCGCGGTGTCCTTGCGCAGCTCGAACCGCAACTTCGAGGGCCGCTCGGGCACCGCCGACGCGCACGTGTACCTGGTGAGCCCCGAGACTGCCGCTGCCTCCGCTCTGCTCGGCCGCATCGCCGGCGGCCGCGAGCTCGAGGCCGAGCTCGGCGTCAGGCCGCCGGCCCCGCCCGCGCCCGAGCGCTTCCTCGTCGACGTCGGCATGATCCTCGGGCCGCTGCCTCCGTCCGAGCGGCCGCGGGTCGCCATCGTCCGGGGGCCCAACATCGGCGGCCCGCCGGTCGCGGCGCCGCTGCCCGAGCGCCTGTCGGCGTGGCCTCGATCAAGGTCGGCGACAAGGTCACCACCGACCACATCATGCCCGCCGGCGCCCGGATGAAGTATCGCAGCAACATCGCGGCGTATTCGGCCTTCGTGTTCGAGGGAGTCGACCCGAGCTTCGCGGCCCGGGCGGCGGCCGCGCGCGACGCGGGCAGGCACAATGTCATCGTCGCCGGCCTGTCTTACGGCCAGGGCTCCTCCCGCGAGCACGCGGCGATCTGCCCGGCCGCCCTCGGGGTCCGCGCCGTGATCGCCAAGTCCTTCGAGCGGATCCACGCCGCCAACCTCGTCAACTTCGGCATCCTGCCCCTCGTCTTCGAGAAGGACGCCGATTACGCGGCCGTCGAGCAGGGCGACGAGCTCGAGATCGCCGAGCTCCGCTCAAGCGTCGCCTCGGGCGCGCGTGAGCTCGTCGTCCGGGACTCGACCAAGGACATCGAGTTCGCGGCCATCTGCGAGCTCACCCAGCGGCAGCGCGCAATCGCCCTTGCCGGCGGCGCCCTGGCGGCTGCTGCATCCGGAGCTACGACCCAAAAGGAGAAGCACGCATGAAAATCGCGGTGAAGACGCCGATCGCCGAGCTCGACGGCGACGAGATGACTAGGGTTATCTGGGCCTTTATCAAGGACAAGCTCATCCTGCCGCATCTCGACGTGGAGCTCGAGTACTACGACCTCGGCGTCAAGGAGCGCGACCGCACCGACGACGCGGTGACCGTGGCCGCGGCCAAGGCGATAGGGCGGCTCGGCGTCGGCGTCAAGTGCGCGACCATCACCCCCGACGCCGACCGCATCGGCGAGTACTCTCTCAAGAAGGCCTGGCCCTCCCCGAACGGCACGCTCCGAGGCATCCTCGACGGCACCGTGTTTCGCAAGCCGATAGTGGTGAAGAACATCAAGCCGGCCGTGCGCTCCTGGGAGAAGCCGATCATGATCGGGCGCCACGCCTACGGCGACCTCTACAAGGCCGTGGACTTCGCGGTTCCCGGCCCGGGCCTCGCGGAGCTGGTCTTTACCCCGGAAGGCGGCGGCCCGCAGACGCGCCTCGCCGTGCACAAGTACGTCGGGCCCGGCGTACTCATGGGCATGCACAACACCGATGCCTCGATCCGGTCCTTCGCCAAGGCCTGCTTCGCCTACGCGCTCTCCGAGAAGATCGACATCTGGTTTTTTTTTT
>CAWHFT010000159.1:0-16646 GCA_963828175.1 uncultured Spirochaetota bacterium | reverse complement strand
CGACTGTGAAAGGACGGTGGCGAGTATGCCGCCCAAGGCGACGATGGTGACGCCGTTGATGCCGGTGAAGGTGCTGAAGACGGCGCAGGCGAGCACGGCCGCGATGGCCTCGCCCCCGCGGAACCAGCCGAAGAGCTCCCGGAACACGGCGACGAAGCGTCGGCCCGCCCCGGACTCGGCGAGCAGGATGCCCGCGATCCCGAAGAGCGGCAGGGCCGAGATTGAGCCGCCCTTGAGCAGAGAGTAGGCCTCGCTGGGCGCAAGCTCGATGAAGGCGCCGTTGCCGACGAAGAGGATGGCGGCGATTCCGCTCAGCACCGTGAATATCGGCGCGCCGTAGGGCACGGCCAGGGCGATTCAGGATTCCGATGGGCAGTCCGAAGCGGCCGACGAAAACCTGGGCGGCAGTCGCCACCGCGCTCGTGAAGGCGGGCGCGGAGCCGAAAGCGGCGGTTAAGAAATTGTGGATGGAGGAAGCGCCGAGGAGGCTGCCGAGCGCGATGCCGAGGACGGCGACCGCCACCGGACCGCCGGTGCCCGCCTTTGCCCGGGCGGTGCCGCTTGCCGCGCGGAAGGAGCTGCGTATTGAGAAAGCGGTCATCAGCGCCATGCAGAGAGGCATGATCGTCACTATGAGCTTGATGGGGATTATCCAGACTCGCGACGCAGAATCGAAGCCGGTAAGGGTGAACGAGAGGGAAGCCCAGAAGATGCAGACTTGGGACGTGACGGCCACCGTGTCGCCGAAGCGGGCCATGAAGGCGGCGCCGAAGCGCGGAGCTTTGCCGGGAGCGGGATCTCCTCCGGCGAGGGAGATGTGCCGTTTGTCGAGAGAGGCGAGGGCCGCGGCCGAGAAGGCCAGGATCGATGTGGCGTGATCGGCCATATCCCCGGCCGAGGCAATGCCTTTCCAGAAGATCCGCGCGAGGACGAGGTCGGCGATCGGCAAGGCGATGATAACGGCGACGGCGAAGGCGGCGATGGCGACGAGGATGCCTCGAAGGACGCGCGCCACCCTGCCGTCGGGGCCGCCTATTGCGTCGGAGTGGACCTCGGCCTTCACTTGGCGTTCCGGACCTTGGCCAGCGCGGTGTCCATAGTCTCGAGCATGTCGGAGGAGAAAAGCTGGGCGAGGAGGCCGTTGCGCCTCTGCGATATCACCTCGGCCCACTTCGCCGCGGCGTCGGGCGGCTCGGGCGGGGACTTGATTCCGTCCAGAGAGGCTATGGCGTCCGCTTCGAGCTTGGCGCTGTCGACTCCGATCTCGGCGGCCATCTCCCTGACCACCTGCTCGAGTTGCGGCTTGAGCTCGGCCGGCACCTTATCCCAGCTCGCTTTGTTGAAGACTATCGCGCCGATGAACGGCGCGACCTTGAAGCCGGACATGTAGGCGATCTTGCCGCGGAGCTGGGACCAGAGGCTCGCGATGTAAATGGGGCTGACGCACGTGGCGTCGACGGTGTTGGAATTGATTTGGAGGAGGAAGTCGGCGGTCGTTCCCTTGACCGTCCGGGCCCCGACGCTCTCCATGAGCTGGATCACCTTGTCGTTGGTCGGGTCGATGGAGATGCGCAGTTTGGCGAGGTCGGAGGGATAGGTGATGGGCGTTTTGGAGAAATAGCGTATCCAGCCACCCTTGGATATGGCCAGGACGACGTAGCGGTCGGCGAGCTTCGACTCGATCAGCGGGTGGACCGCCTCGAGGACGGCGTCGAACTCCGCGTCGTTGCGGATGAAGCTCGGCATCGAAAGGGCGAGGCTGTCCGGGTACAGTTCGGCGAGGCCGAAAGTGGTGAGCAGGGCGCCGTCGACGCCGAGCCTCATCTTCTGGATGATGTCCGACTCGGTTGAGACATGGGCGCTCTGCGGGAATACGATCTTGACGCGTCCCCCGGAGACACGGCTGAACTCCGACGCGAGGCGCTTGAGGCCGAGGTCCCAGGGGCTGTTGGCGGGCACGTTGGCCGCCATCTTGAACGTGATCGTCTGGGCATCGGCCTTGGCCGAAAGGCCCGCCGCCGGCGCGAGGATCGACATGAGGATCGCGAAGGCGACGTTGCGGGACTTCATGGTGTGGTTTCTCCTTCGGGCAGGCTGAAGTATGTGCCAGCGTCGGCCAAGAGACGGCGAGCGTTCCGCTGGGCTATTACGGTCTCGAGGCGGTTTTGGGGGACGGCGTTCGGATCGATGGCCAAGGCCTTGGCGAGCGTATCCTTGAACCCGGCGTAATCGTCCTTGGGGACGCAGACGGAGGTCGCGTAGTTGACGAACAAGGAGGCGCTGCCGCCCTTCGAGTACCCGAGGGCTTTCTTATAAGCGGCCTCCGCCTTGGCGAGATCGCCGCCCAGATAGCTCGGCATGCCGCCATAATATGAAACGTATACGCCGTAAATTGCTCCGGAGTTCCAGCCCGGGTCGAGCTCGGCGGCTCGGGCCAGGAAGAGCGGAGCGGCCCCTAGGTAATGGGCGCTCTTGAAATCGAGGGGATTGAGGCCGAAGCCGGCCAGGACCGACGCGGCGCTCCAGTAGAGCAAGGGAACGTCCGCCTTGCCCAGGCGCGAGAAGTCCGCCTTGCCGTTGACCGCCGCCTCGACGAGGCCTGGCACGCGCCGGTCGAGGGCCGCCGACAGGAGCCCGAAGGCGCGCCGGTACAGCGCGCCGGCTCGGTCGTAGGCCGCCTGCTTCTCCTCGAAGCGATCGTCGGGAAGGACGGAAGCGGGACCCTGAACGAAAGCGTTGGCGTACATGATATATAATGAAGCGGCGGTGACGACCTTGCCCTGGTTGTGGGGGTCGGCCTCGAGTAGGGCCTCCGAGGCCATTATGACGGTCGGCAAGGCTCCCGCGGCGAGTTCGGGGTCTTCCTCGCTGGTGAGGACGGTCTGGAACTTCGAGGCCGCCCCTATGATCGCGCATGACCCAAAAAGAACGACCGCTGCCGCAGCGGCCGCCACCAACCTGAGGGAACTCATTGTGGACAGTATGCTATGCGGATTGCCGAACCGCAACCGTATTTTGCCTTCTAAGAATCAAATTGACGAGATAGATATCGTATCGAGGGTCTACAATCCGCCCAAAAAGCCCTGCCGGTCGAGTTCCCGAGCCGATTCCTTGGCTCCGGCTGTATCGCGGAGCTTGCCATAGACGGTCATATCCATGTAACGGAGGCTCAAGGGTCGCTCCAGGGCCATCCGCGTCGTCGCGTCTTCCCAGCGGGACTCCTTGGGGTCGATGGAGACTGGCTCCCCGTACTTTGCAACGAGGCTCGTGTAGACCGAGTAATGATCCACCTTGTCGGGATCCAGCTCGAGGATCATGGTCCAGAGCTTGCCTTCGAAGAACTGGAAGTAGCCGCGCCTCACGAAGGACAGTCCCGCGACTTCGATCAGGCTCTGGTTGGGCGAGGGCAGGAGCGAGAGATCCTCGGGGCCGCGATAGGCGAAGATAGAGTCCTTCTTCAAGGCTGCGATTACCGCATCGCGGTCCATGCCGAGCTCGACGCCGCGGAAGGACCTGGCGGGAGCTTTGGGCCCTGCAGGCGCCGCCGTGGCGGGAGGCGCTGCCGGGGTTGTTGCGTTGCAGGCGCTGCCGAAGGAACGGCGGCGGCCTGGGCTCCGGCGGCGACGCTTGCCGCGAGGGACAGGATGGCCGCCAGCACGGCCGCGGGACGAGGACGCAACGGGTCGGTTTTCACTTCGCGCCTACCTCGAGAGGGCTATGCTGAGGGCCGTCGAGAGCTTCAGGATCTCTTCGTTGCTCTTCCGGACTCTGGAGCAGACTACGGCCGCTATCCGCCGAACGATGGCCAGGCCGATCTTCGGCTCCTTGTCGCAGAGCTCCGTGAATTCGGCCCGGTTCACGCTATAGAGCACGCAATCGCTGCTTGCGGTGATGGTCGCGCTACGCGGCTCCGGCCCGAATACCGACATCTCGCCGAAGACGGATACCCATTGCGCGGAGAGCTTGGTCATCGACTTGTCGGCGGTGGCGAAGTCCCGGTCGCCGAGCTTGAGGGTGAGGTTCTTCGTCACGTCGACTTCGCCCTCCACGAAGAAGTACATGGTCTCGCCCTGCTCTCCCTCGCGCATGATGGTCTCGCCAGCCTTGAAGGCGACGCGGCGCGAGATCGCCAGGACTTTCCTCAAGTCCGCTTCGCCGAGGTCGGCCAGGATGCCGACCTTGTGCAGGAGCTCTATCTCGTCGACTTTTTTCTTCGCCATGCGAGCGGCCTCAGGCCACGACGAAGGCGAGGTCGCCTTCGCGCATCACGTAGTCGGCTCCGGGGGCGAGCTTGACGTTGCTGCCGGCAGAGGTCTCCGAGGCGAGGTTGATCTCGGCTTCCATGAACTTCCGCTTGATGAAGGCGTCTATCGCGCTCGTCGTGTCGCCGAGGAGGTCGTCGAGGGAGACGCCCTTCTCCTCGGAGAGGATGCCGACGAGCACGCCCTTGCCGTTCGACAGGAACCAGGACGAGGCTTCGGCGAAGGTCTTGCCGACCAGGGCGGAGGGAAGGGTCGTCTCTCTGAGGCGAGGCCCGGCTCCGGCGGTCAAGAGCCGACGGGCGGCCCTCGGCAAGCCCTTCGATATCGAGGCCGAGGACAGGAGATAGCCCGAATACTCGCCGCCGACCACTATGTTGTCGACTTTGGCTCGGCTCAGGTGCTGCTCGCTCTCGGGATGGAGGATCTCGGCGCTCACCTCGATGTCGGGGTTGAGCGAGCGGATGGCCAGACAGGCCAGGATGGTGCGCTCGTCGGCGTTGTTGAGCGAGTTGCCGCCGGTCGAGTCCGGGACGACCACGCAGGCCCGTGCCCCGCCCGCCGACGCCCGCTTGAGGACGAGTTCCTGCGTGAAGTCGCCGCGCACGAAGCGGAGGTCGAGGCCGGGGAAGTGCGCCTTCTCGGCGTCGAAAGCCTCTGCCTCCATCCAGTCGACGAGGACTACCGGCATGGTTTTCGCTCCTTCCATGGCCTCGAGATCGGCGAGGACGGAGGCCGCGTTGGGATTCCAACCGCATATGATGAGGTGATTCTTCAGCCTGAGCTCCTGCAATCCCTTTCCCTCCCGTATCCTGCGCTCGACGAAGATCGAGGCGACCGTGCCCGAAATGAGCGAGGTGATGACCATGCCCGAAAGAATCGCGGCCATGCCCGCTATCTTGCCCGCGACGGTTAGGGGAACTTTGTCGCCATAGCCTACGGTCGCGAGCGTGACGACGGCCCACCAGATGCCGTCGAAGAAGGTCTTGAACATGGTCTCATGGGCGCTGCCCTCGATGATCCAGACGATCAGCGCTGAGAGGAGCACGGCCGCGGCGAAGGCGCCGAAGATGCCGAGAAGGCTGGAGTGCCGGATATCGGCCCATAGGAGGGAGCCGCGCCTGGCGAAATACCAGAACCGGCCTTCGTCTCGCTCGGGCCTGACTATGCCCCGTTTCCCGCTCGTCTCGGATTTCATCCCGCGGTCCTCCGCATACGTATATCGGACGAAAGAGCTTCCCCCGTTAGGTCGGGCGCGGGTATAAGTGAGGGATGGGCGATCCCGAGCTTTTGCCGCGCGTCGTTTACGAGGATGAGGCCCTCGTCGCAGTCGAAAAGCCGGCGCGGATGCACAGCGCTCCTGGCGAAGGCTCCGGCGACCTCTGCGCCTGGGTTTTCGAGCGCTTCCCCGACGCAGCGCTTTTAGGTTCCGATACGGCGGAGGCCGGTACGCGGTCCGGCGGCCACCGCTCTCCCGGCGAAGGCGGACTCCTCCACCGGCTCGATTACGAGACGTCCGGGCTCGTACTATTCGCGCGCAGCCTCGAGTCCTTCGAAGCGATCCTCCGTCAGCAGGAGGCGGGCGGCTTCAATAAAGAATATCTCGCTTTCTCGACAGTCTCGGCCGCAAGCTCGCCGCCCGGCTCTCGGCCGCCGCGCGCTTTCCCGCGCGGCCTCGACGGGGCGGCCTGGGACCGTGCCCGCGGCCGCCTGGACGGCGGAGCTCTCGCTGCCTTGCTCCGCGCCGCCGCGCCGGGCGGCCTCGGCATATCGTCGCTTTTCAGGCCCTACGGCCCGAGAGGCTCGAGGGTCGCATGCCTGAGTCCCGCCCAGGCCACTGGGAGGGCGGCCGAGGCCGCGGGGCCGACCTACTCGAGCGAAATACACTCGTGCGAGGAGGACGGCCCCGGCGGTCCCGGCGCCCTTGGAGTCCGCATGAGGCTAGCCCGCGGCTTCCGCCATCAAGTTCGGGCCCATCTGGCCTGGATCGGCCTGCCGATCTCGGGCGACCTCCTCTACGGCGGGGCTCGGGACGAGCGCCTTCGCCTTTACGCGGTCGGCCTCTCGTTCGCTCATCCGCTCACGGGGGCGGCGATGCACCTGAGCGTCGGCGAGCCGTAGATAGCCTCGAGGCGGGCGCGTTGCTTTTAGGGCCTGATTTCTATACGCTTAGGAGCAATGGCAGCTGTCTCTTCCTTCGATAGCCTCGTCGCCGAACTCTCGGCGGAAGAGCGCACCATGCTCCTCGATCGAATAAAGTCAGGCATGCCGGTCTCGGGCGAGCCGCTATATCCGGCTTCATCCGCGCCCGCCATCACCGCCGCGTCGTCGACGAAGTCGGACGAGCTCGGCCTGCTGGAGCGGCTCGTCCTCTTCCTTCGCGGCCTGTTCAGCGGCAAGAGCCGGGAAATTCTGCTGAGAGAGGATGCGCTCAAGGAGATCGGCCGAAGAGTCGAGGCGCAGTACCCGGGGATACTCGATCGCCGGCGGGGTCTCGTCTTGGAAACGGTAGCCGAGGAGCTGCGAGAGCTGCGCGACGCGGCGCGATTCTTCTACGACGCTCTGGATCGCAGTGTCGAGCGGGACAAGGTCGCTTTCTACGCCTTTCTCGGATCCATCGAGCTTCCCGAGATCCACGAGCGGCTCCTCAAGGAGGCGGACCCCGCGGTCATCGCGGAATCCTGGTCGGCGATGCGGGGACTGACCGACGATTCCTCGGTACGCGGCGCCGCGCTTTCGGCCTATGACGCGATTTTCACGGAGCTCCCCGACTCGGGCAGGCGCGCGATGTACCAGGATCTTCGCAGCGTGCTCTTCCTCAAGCGGCTCTCGGGTTTCCTGTTCGATCGGCTTCTCGGCGCGTTCAGGATCGGCGCCTCGCCCGATGAAAAGGCGATCCGCCACCTTCTACGACGTACGCGAGCTTCTCCTTGATCTCGGCGACATCCTGTTCTCGATGTCCGAAGCCCCCTCCACCGAGCTCATGGAGGCGATCTTCTTCTTCGCCGACCGCGAGGCCCTCGGCAAGGGCGAGGAGGAGGCGGCCTCGGTCCTCGGCGGCGACATGGCCAAGGCCGAACGTCTCGCTGGGACGGATCCGGTCCTTCAACTCGCGCGTGCCCCTGGGAGAGCTTTTGCGGCTCGTTTCCGGAGATCCCGAGTACATGCCGCGCGAGCTCCCTGGCGGGGAGGATTGGCTGGCCGATCTACAAGGCGTTCTGGCGGGAGCGCATCGAGAAGAGCCTGGACGAATGGAGGGCCGAGCACCGCGACAAGGAGCTCGTCGCGGAGATCGCGACCTTCGTCGGGGAACCGGGACCGGCGGGCTTCGCCAATATCTCGCGCGAAGGGAAGGATAGCTCTCCTCCCCTCCGCTTTGCCGTAGCCCTCGTTTTTCTCGACGCTTTCTATCGAGGCCCCTTCCTCCGGGAGCTCAATCGGCCCCTGAAGGTGGTCCTAGTCGACGGAGAGTTCTATCGAAAGGATAACAGGATCGAATTCACCGACGCCTACGACGCCCTGCTCCGCCTGCCCGATCTGCTTGCGGCCCTCGACGCCAAAATGGGCCCCGAGGGCGAGATCGGCAGCGCTTGGCTGGCCGCATCGCGAGAGATCGGATCGAGCTCGGCGAAGCGGCGCAAGAGTCGATCCCTCATCAGGGTCGCGGAGGAGGAGGCCGAACGCCTCATCGAGCGAGAAGGGGCCGCCCTGAAAACCCTGGTCCACATCATCCGCGGATTCTTGAAAGGCGAGGCGGGGGGACGGTACGACTCCCTGGCGAACCTGTCGTATATCGACGGCAAGGCCAACAAGGATTTCCAGCGCAGCCTGGATCGCGCCAAAGATCGCTGCGAGAAGGCGCTGGATCTCCTGGCCGAGCTCTCCGGCGTCGATTTCAATCAGGAAGATTGAAAGCATGCAGCTGACGAGCATCTCCCTGCCCCCGGGGGGCGGACCCGGTTTTGTCACGGCTTTCCCCGGAGGCAGCGGCGGCGGCGCATGCGGCGAACCCATGGCCATCCTTTCCTTCGCCTCGGCCGGAGACATGAAGTACGGCCACCCGGCGAGCGCCGCCAATCGCGAGCGCTTCCTTTTTCGCGCGGGGCTCGAGCCGGCGGACGTACTCGGCCTCGACCTCGTCCATTCCCGCACCGTCCTTTTCCCCGCCCGCGGAGAAGACCCGGCCGACCTCGCGCGCGGCTCCGAAGGAGCCGACGGCATGATCCTTCGCGACCGCTTCGCGGTCGCGCGCGATGCGGGCCCGCGCGCCGCGTCGGTGACCGTCGCGGACTGCATGCCCATCTGGCTCTTCGATCGCGATTCCGGGGCCTACGGCATCCTCCATTCCGGCTGGCGCGGCACGGGAATACTCGCTGTCGCCCTGCGGTCACTGACCGAGCGCTACAGGTCCAGGCCGGCCTCGATCGCCCTCGTCCTGGGTCCGGCCATCGGCGTTTGCTGCTATGAGGTTCCGGAAGAAAGGGCCAGGCGGTTCTCGGCCGAATTCGGCCCGGGCAGCGTACGGAGGCGAGGAAGCTCCTCGTTTCTCGACCTTCGAACAGCTAACGTTTCGATCGCCGAAGCCTTCGGCGTGGGACATGTGCTGTCGATCGAGTCGTGCACTTCCTGCGACGAAAGGCTCGGCTCGTACCGCCGCCAGGGCGGGGCCGCCTTCACGAGAATGCTCGCGGTCTGCGGTTTCTCTCCGCGCGAGGCGGGCATCCTCGGCGGGGGGCCGGAGTGAGGTCGGCGAGCGTCGCCGCGGTCATCGCCGCCTCGGCCATCGTCGCGGTTACGGTGCCGTCTCCGGCGGCCGCTCAGGCGGCCGTCCCCGCGGCCGGCTCCTTTCAGCTCACCGAACGCAGCGACTTCTCGCGCTACGTCGACGGGCGCTACATAGGCCACGTCTACCGCGAATCGCGCGGCTCGCTGCGCCCGGCGCCAGCCGCGCCGGTGAGCGCGTCGGTTGCCGGCGGCGCGCAGGCCAAAGCCGGCTCCGCCGCCGTGGGCGCGGTGGCTTTCGAGGGCGAGTTCTTCGTGCTCGAGGAGACGCTCCACGACCTGCGGGCGGCCGCTCGCAGAGTGGACCGGTCGGCGCCCGTCCGGCTCACCGTCGCGCCAGGCGGCTCGCTCGAGGTCCAGGAGGATGCGGGTTTTCCGAGCCTGCGGGGGATGCCCGCCCTTCCCGAAGCCGCGACGCCTGCCACGGTCGGCAACTTCAGGCCGGGGGACAGTTGGACCGCTCCCGGAGCTCGGGCTTTCGATTTCGATGATTCCGGCTCTTTCATCATCATGCCTTTCCTCGCCGAGTATCGCTACGTCGGCTCGTCGACCTATCGAGGGAGGCAGACCCTGAGCCTCGCGGCAAAATTCGCGACCCGCTGGAAGGCCGGCGACGCTAGCGTCCGAAGCGCTACCGGCACGCACGACCTCGATATCATCCTGGACGCCGAGACGCTTTCGACTTTGTTCATCCGCGACCGCTTCGACGAGACCTTCGTCCTCGTAAATGGAAGCGCCGAAAGGCGATCGGGCTTCAGTCTCTACTTCTTCGAAGGCTCGGTTCCTCTCGATCGAGGGACGGCGGGCGAAGCTCTCGTTGCTGCGGTCGACAACGCGGCGGCAGCTGCTTCTGGAACGGCGGCTCCTGGAACGGCAGTAGCTACTGGAACGACGGCGGCTACTGGAACGACGGCAGCTGCCGCCGATACTTCGCCGCCTGGCGCGGGACCGGGTAAGCTCGATGCGGGCGAGGGCCCAGCCTTGGCGGACAACGGCCAGGCGCCTGCCGCCGACGCCTTCGCCGCCGCAGGGCTCGAGATCGCTTCCAGCCCAGAAGGCCTGGTGCTCCGCGTCAAGGACCTGTGGTTCATCGCGGACAGCGACGAGATCCTCCCGACGGAGCTCTGGCGCCTCGGCGCGATCGCCGAGGCGTTGAAGGCTCTGCCGGACAGGTCCTTCCTCGTCGCCGGCCACAGCGCCGCGGTCGGCAAGGCGGCGGGCGAGCTCGATCTGTCCGTCAAGCGAGCCAAGCGCGTCGCCGACGAGCTCGCCGCGCGCGGCATCGCCGCCTCGCGGCTGCTCTACCGGGGATTCGGCTCGACGCGGCCTCTCGCGTCGAACGACACCGAGGCGGGGAGGGCGAAGAACCGCCGCGTCGAGATCACGGTATTGGATTGAAAGTCGCGCGGCTTGACACCGACGTTCGAAAGTGTAGACTCGAATGATGAGCAGCCGAGTCTCACTTCTCCTCCTCGCGTGCCTGCTCGGCCTCGCCGGATGCGCCGGGCGCACGATCTCCATCGGATTCATAGGAGACCTCACCGGGAAGCAGTCAGAGCTTGGGGTTTCCGGCAGGAACGGGGCGATCCTGAGGATCGAGCAGCAGAACTCCGGCGACGGTAGAGGGTTCCGCTACAGGCTCGTCACCGAAGACGATGCGAACAAGCCGGGGAATTTCCGCGCCAGCGTGGATGCCCTCCTTGCGCTCGGCATAAACGCCGCGATCGGGCCTTATACCAGCGCGATGGCGGAGCTCGCCTCGTCCGAGCCCAGGATGTTCTTTCTTTCTCCGACCGCCAGCGCTGAGAGTCTATCGGGCCGAGAAGACACGCTGTTCCGCCTCATGACTTCCAGCTCGGTCGGAGCCGGAGCCTTGGGGGGAAAGGCCGTTTCGGCCTTCGGAGCCAAGACGGCGGCCATCCTTTACGATTCCGACAACGCGGTCTACGCGAAAGGCTTCATCGCCTCGTTCCGATCGGCCTACGAGGCCTCGGGCGGCCGAGTCCTCGCGCTCGAAGCATATTCCTCCTCGGCCGCGGGTCTGCAGTTCGCGCCCATCCTCTCCCGACTCCTCGCGAGCGGGCCCGCGGCCCTGCTCACCGTCGCCACCGGCTCGGATACGGCCCTGATAATCCGTCGCGCGAAGCAGGTCAGTCCCCGCATACTCACCTTGGCGTCCGGTTGGGCCGCGACAACGGACTTCCTGAAATACGGCGGCGCGGCCATGGATGGCACGCTATTCGAGCAGCAGTTCGACCCTGCCAACCGCTCCCCCGCCTTTCTTGATTTCGAGTCGGCCTATCAAGCGCGATTCGGCTCCGCGCCGAGCTTCAGCTCCATGTATTCCTACGAGGCTGCAGGACTGCTCATCCGCACCCTGACGGGTTCCCTGACGGGCGGCGATACTCCGGCCGAGATCAAGAAAAGGATATTGGCGAATCCGGTCGTCAAGGGCCTCCAGGCGGAATATCGGTTCGATCAATACGGCGACGTACAGCGCGAGGACAGTGTTTTCATCGTTCGCGGCAGCAATTACCAAGCGCTCAAATGAAGTTGGACGTCGGGGAGGCCGCAGGAACTCCGCAGAGGACGAGGCGCGCCCGCAGCCTGGGGATACGCGCCTACCTCATCCTCTTGATATCGCTGGCCATCGTCGTTCCGCTCGCGACCTCGTCCCTCTTCGGGCGCACACTGGTCAACACCTTGTTCGAGCAGGAGCTTACCGAGCGGGGCAAGACCGTCGTTCAGGACCTCGCCGAAAGCTCGCACGCCTTCTTGCGATCTGCGGCGATCTTCGTCGAGGGCATCGCCGTCGACGAGCCGTCCGTGGCCGTTGTCGATGCTTCGGTCGTAAGGAGCCGCTTGAGCTCCGAACTCGCGCTCAATCCGGCCTTCGAGTCCTTCGCCTGCATCGACGACCGCGGCGTTCAAGTTGCTTCCTATCCGCCCGATCCCAATACCGACGGGCTCGATCTCTCCGATCGCGATTACGCGCGGCCTCCCGTCGGCATCCCCCTCGTCTCGGAATCCTACATATCCTCGTCGAGCGGCAGACCGGTGGTCTCGATCGCGGTACGGCTGCGCGAACACGGCCTCGCCATTGTCGGCTTCCTCGACCTCTCCCAGCTGTCCGACTACGTCAACAATGCAGTCGGCCCCGACTGGACGCTCCTGGTCGTGGACGGCAGCGGGACGATAGTGGCCGCCCGGGACAAGCAGCTCGTGCTGGAGAGGAGGAACGTCAGGAACCTCCTGCCGGAAGGCGACGCCTCCGCTACGGGGAGAGTCTCCCTCGAGTCGGACAATCCCGGCGTCGCCTTTTCGCGCAGGCTCGGCGACTACGGCTGGAGCGTGATCGCGACTTACGACCCGAGGGCCTTCCGCGTGTCGCTCAACCGCATCCTGAGCGTGGCCCTGGCCGACGCTCTCATAGCCTTCGTGGTGCTCTACGTCATCGTGCTGTTCATGGCGGGGCGCATCCTCGGCGACATCAGCCTGCTGCATTCGAGCGTGCGAGCCATACGCGACCGGCGCTACGGCGAGATCAGGCCTCGGCCCACCTTCGTGGAATTCCTGGACCTGATAGCCGAAGTGCGCTCGATGGAGTCCGCGGTCGAGGAGCGCGAGGCGCAGCTCACGGACATGGTCCGCCAGAGGGACACCTTGCTGCGCGAGGTCCACCACCGCGTCAAGAACAACATGCAGATCGTGTCCAGCCTGCTCTCGCTCCAGAAGGACTCGATGGTCGAGTCGGAGGCCACCGTCGCCCTGACCGAGTCCTCGTCGCGCATCCAGGCCCTCGCGCTCGTCCACGAGTTCCTGTACCGAGGGGGCGACTTCTCGAGGATCGATCTCGGGGAGTATTGCGCGAGCTCTGCTCCGGCCTGGTCTCCTCGTACAACGTGGAGGGCGTGGAGCTACTGTTCTCCGGAGGCTCGGTCGAGATCGAGTCGGACCGCGCCATTCCCATCGGGCTCGCGATGACCGAAATCGTCACGAACTCGCTCAAGCACGCGTTTAAAGGAAAGACGGGCGGCAAGATTTCCGTCTCCCTCGAATCGAGCGACCGAGAGATTACCGATCTCTCATCTCGGACGACGGGCCGGGCTTCGTGCCCGACGATTCCCGCCACTCGCTCGGCCTCCAGCTGATCGGAATGCTCCTCACCCAGATCGGAGGAAGCGTCACGCGCGACTTCAAAGGCGGCACGGCCTATCGGATCGTCCTACCGCAGGCGAAGGTTTAGCGAGGCGCTCATCGCCTCTCCCTACCGGCTTTCTTCAGGGCTTCCCTCAAAAGAAATTCGATTTGCGCGTTCACGCTCCTAAGCTCGTCCGCCGACCATTTTTCCAGGGCCGCGTAGTCGGCGCTCTCGAGCCTGAGGAGGAAGCGCTTCTTTTCTTCCATCGCCGGCCTTGTCAGGAGTACAGGGTTCCGGTGTTGATGACCGGCTGGGCCTGGGACTCCGATACGAGGGCGACGAGGAGGTTGTTCACCATCGCCGCTCGCCGCTCGTTGTCCAGCTTGACGACTCCCTGGGCCTCGAGGTCGTCGAGGGCGAGCTTCACCATGCCGACCGCGCCGTCGACGATGAGCCGGCGCGCGGCGATGACCGCGCCCGCCTGTTGCTTCCTAAGCATGGCCTGGGCTATCTCGGGCGAGTAGGCGAGGTGCGAGAGGCGGGCGTCGTCGATCGTCACGCCCGCGACTTCGAGGCGGGAGTGCAGCTCTTCCTTGAGCTCGCGGGCTATCTCGTCCTGGTTGCCGCGCAGCGAAACCTTCGCCTGCTCGTCGGCGCCCGCGTCGTAGGGGAAACGGCCCGCGAGGACGCGGAGGGCGGTCTCGCTCTGGACCGTCACGAAGCTCTGGTAGTCCTCGACGTTGAACAGGGCCTTGGCCGAGTCGGTGACGCGCCAGACGACGATGGCGCCGATCTCGATTGGGTTGCCGAGAGCGTCGTTCACCTTCAGGATCTGCGAGCCGAAGTTCTTCGCTTTCAGCGAGACGGTCTTTTTCTGGACGAGCGGGTTCGTCCACGAGAAGCCGCTTTCCCTCGTCGAGCCGGCGTACCGGCCGAAAAAGACCGTCTCGCTGAAAGCGAAGAACTTCGGCTCGTCAGTTTCCTCAAGGTGAACGACGCTCTCGGCAAATTCCAATCGAGATCGGCGCCATCGTCGTCTGGCGCGTCACCGACTCGGCCGAGGGCCTGTTCAACGTCGAGGACCTACAGAGCTTCGTGACGGTCCAGAGCGAGACGGCCCTGAGAGCTCGGGACCGTTACCTCTAAGACGCGGGCGCCGACGGGCAGGCGAAAGCTACGCTGCGCGGGCGACCAGGACAAAATAGCCCGCGAGCTCAAGGAAGAGCTGCACTCCCAGTCTCAAAATCGCGAGCATGACGATCGACAACGCCCGCCTCTCGCACCTCGCCTACTCGCCCGAAAGCCCAGGCCATCTTTGGTTTCACTTTTCTTTTTTGGACATCACCGCGCGCCGACTCATCGTCGACGGCCCCCTCGGCATCAGTGAGAACTCGCCCTCGACAACCTCGAGGCCCGGGGGGTGCGTCAAGCTGGACAACGAGCGGCGAGCCGCGAGATGGCAAACAACCTCCTCGTCGCCCTCACGTATAAGGAGTCCCAGGCCCAGCCGGTCATCAGGGCCGGAACCCTGTACTCCTGACAAGGCCGCTGGTGTAAGAGGGGAAACCCCTCCTGCTCAGGCTCGAACACGCCGAGCTACGGGGCCCTGGGGAAATCGTAGGCGGACAAACTTAGGAGCGTGAACGCGCAAATCGAATTTCTTTTGAGGGAAGCCCTGAAGAAAGCCGGTAGGGAGAGGCGATGAGCGCCTCGCTAAACCTTCCGCCTGCGGTAGGACGATCCGATAGGCCGTTCCGCCTTTGAAGTCGCGCGTGACGCTTCCTCCGATCTGGGTGAGGAACAATCCGATCAGCTGGAGGCCGAGCGAGTGGCGGTGAAGCAACGGGCACGAAGCCGCCGGGCCCTCGTCCGAGATAGAGATGGTAATCTCTCGGTCACTCGATTGGAGAGGAGACGGAAATCTTGCCGCCCGTCTTTCAATTGAACGCAACCTCCAGCGAGTTCGTGACGATTTCAGGGATCGCAAAACTCGATGGGAATGGCGCGGTCCGACTCGATCTCGACCCGAGCCTCCGGGAGGAGCTTCCGCGCCTCCAGCCAGTTTACGAGGAGACCAAGGACCGAGAGCAGCAGAGCTCGCGAAAGTCTCCCGAGATCGATCCTAGAATCCACCCCTCGGTACAGGAACCATTAGGACACGCGAGGGCCTGGATGCGCGACGAGGACTCGGTCAAGGTGGCCTCCGACTCGACCATCAAGCTCCTTCTGGAGCGAGAGCCTGGACACGATCTGCATGTTGTTCTTGACGCCGGATCGTGTCTCTGGCGGACCATCTGCATCGTGGCGGACTCCTCGACCGCGGAGCTCGTCGACCGCGCTTCGGCTGTCGGGCTCAGGAATTCCACGAAGGTCGGACGAGGCCTGATCTCGCCGTAGCGCGTCACGGTCATCCTCCGCGCCTCATGCAGCAGGCTGATGTCACCGACCCCGCGAACAGCACGATGACGTAAGAACAGGCGGAGGTGGAGCATCGGCCGGGCCACGCTCAGGTGATACGGTAAGCGACACGGCAGGCCCTCGGGTCGTAAGTCGCGATCCTGCCACCGTAGTCGCCGAGCCTGCGCGAAAAGGCGACGCCGGGATTGTCCCGACTCGAGGAACTCTCCCCGTAGCGGAGGCGTCGCCCTCCAGCAGGAGTTCCTGACGTTCCTCCTTCTCCAGCACGAGCTGCTTGTCCCCGGGCAGCCACTATCAGTCCGCTCCGTCCACGGAGCAGGAGCCTCGGGGCCTGCATTGTTGACGTAGTCGAGAAGTGAGGAAGCCGAAGATGGCGAGGCCGTGTTCGCGCAGCCGTACGCGATACGAGACCACCGGTCTCAAACAAGGATATGTAGGATTCCGAGGAGATCCGACGGGAGGTCACGCGTAATCACGATGGGAGGATCGAGCCCTCGGTATTGGAGATCGGGCGGATAGGAAGACAACTGAACGCACGGTCGTCGATGCAGGCGAAGGACTCGAAGGCCGGATTGAGCGCGAGTTCGGACTCCGAGCGGCTACCGACCAACATCCGAGCAACGGCCACGGAGCGGCTCGTCGACGGCGATGCCCTCGACGAAGATCACCACAGATCGCAAGAAGGCGTGCGAGCTTTCGGCGAGGATCTGAACCTGTGGGTTGAGCTCCTGCTCGATGTGTTGACCAGTGTGCCGAGGGACGAGGTCGCGAGCGGAACGACGATCAGCCACGATACGAGGATGAGTAGGCACGTATCCCAGGCTGCGGGCGCGCCTCCACGTCTTCTACGAGAGTGCTCGGCCTCCCGACGTCCAACCTCATTTGAGCGCTTGCACGAACGATGGACGTTCTCCTCACGGTCTGCGTCGCCGTATTGATCGAACCGCTGTTCCGCCTGGAGGCCTGACGACCGGATCAGCGATATCCTTCTGATTCGGCGGTTGTCGCCGCCCGTCCACGGTTCAGGGTGCGGATGAGGACAATGA
>CAWHFT010000158.1:0-13480 GCA_963828175.1 uncultured Spirochaetota bacterium | reverse complement strand
CAACATTGTTAATTACCAATTTTTCGTTTAAACGAAGGGATAATATTATTAATTATTTTAGGAACGCCAAATATCAAATACCCAGACGAAAAAATAAATTCGGATTCAAATTTGGGGTTTTTATTAAACGGAGCATTGTTAATAAACTTAAAAGCTTTCTTTGACAATGACTCTAACTTTTCGATAAGAATTTTGAAGGATGTATCTCCAATATCCGACTCCGATGACTCAAAAATATATTTATTAAGATCGCGAATCAATTTTTTAATCGTATTTCGTCAACATCCAAATATTCATTTGCTTTAAATTTTCTAGCTTTGGACATATTTTTTACAAATCACTATTTCCATGTAATGTTTAAATATAGTCTCCCATTCAGTATCACGAAGGTTTCGTTTTTCAAAGATTGAAAGCGATGGGCCATCAAATCTATTATAAACCCCAATATAATGCAAATTTGCTAGAAAATCATTTTTTGAAATATTATCAATTTTTAATCTTTAATTTGAATTTCATTTGACATATATTTAAGAATCATTGTTTTTCCGACCTCTCCACCCATGAAAAATATCGGAGGTGAAGATATCAATTTAGCTCCATTCTGTATCAAATCAAAAGAGGACCTGGAGTAATCCAAAATCTTATAATTTCGTCATCTTCCATGAGATTTGCGTTGAAGCCTGCAGGTGTTCAGCTTCGCGCCGTCGCCATAGACCAGGCCGCCTGCAGCATGCAGCGCGGGTGATCTCCTCGATGTTGCGGCTCGAAGCCGCAGGTGTCGGGCTTGGTGATCATGAGGCCCGCGATCTGGGGCGCCGGCCGGTCCGTCCAAGGCGGCCTCGAGCGCGCCGATGTCGACCGCTCTTTCTGCGTCGGAAGGGACGGTGAAGCCGGCCATCGAGCAATATCGCCGGGTTCGTGCCGTGGGCGGAGTCGGGTACGAGGATCTTGCGCGTGGCGCTCCGGCTCTTCGACTCATGATAGGTGCGTACGACCAGGACGCCCGCGAGCTCGCCTTGGGCGCCTGCCGCCGGCTGAAGGCTCCCCGCCGCGAAGCCGCCGATCTCGCACAGCCACACTTGCAGCGAGTGGATCAACTCGCAGGGCGCCTTGATTCAATTCCTCCTTGCCCGAGAGCGGGTGGATGTTCCGCCAACCTGGAAGCGAGGCCGCCTGCTCGTTGACCTTGGGGTCTGCTTTTATCGTGCAGGAGCCGAGGGGAGAACTCCGTATCTATGGAGAAATTCTTCTGCGGAGAGGCGCGTGAAGTGACGGGCACCAAGGCTCGTCGTGTCCGGAAGGTCCAGGCTGGAGCGGGCAAGCGCGTTGCCGGCACGTCGCAGTCGGGCAGCGAGGCGCATACGCGACCGGGGGAGGATAGCTCGAAAAAGGAGAGGCTCTTCCCTGAGGTTCATTCCGCGGCCCCTCGCCGGAGAGACTTCGCCAGGAGCTCTTTATTCTGCCTTTGGCTTTGAGGAGGAGAACTATGTCGTGTTTCCGAGAGTAGCGCGAGAGGGGCAGCACGACTCCGCGCCGGGAGAGGCGCGCCGCGAGGGCCTCGGCGGGAATGGGCGTGCGGACGACGAACTCCTTGAAAGAACGGGGGGCATCGGAGCCGGATGGGGCGCCGGCGGCGGCGCTGATCGCGAAGCCCGGCAATTTGGCGATGACAGCTGGCCGCGCAGCGGCGCTTTGTCCAGCACAGCAGCTCGGCCACGGCGCGAAGCCCCAGCGGCCCACGGCGGCCATGTAGATGCACGCCGCACATTGCTCAGGCCCGGGTTCGAGCAGATGTTGCAGACTGCCTTCTCGCGTCGGGGATGCCGTGCCGCTCGCGGGCGGTGAGCGTACAGGCACGAAGCCCCTCCTGCCCGAGGGGTGCTCCTTGGCCTACCTAGGGCGGCTGGGCACGGCGAACGAGAGAAGCCTTATAGGCCATCATGCGCAGAAAAAGGCCGCCGAAGGACGATAGGATTGCCGAGCGACTGGCCCTCGGCCGCGACGGACGTCCGTGCCTCGTGGGCTCTCGAGAGGCTGCAGCATGCCTATCGGGTCGGCGTGGACGACGAGGAGCGCCGCCCAGCCGGGCGGTCCGGCGGGCCGCTCCTATGTCGCCTATCGCGCCGGAAACGCCGGTACGGCGCGACGCAACGACGTGGAGTTGTTGGCGCAGGTGCGCGCTGCTCCGGGAGAGGCGGATTCCTCGATCTCGAACCGCATAGGAGCGCAGAGGGAGGGGACCACTTGTTCTTGTATTCGGGGTGGAGGTCAGCGCAGAGAATGACCTTGTCTGTGGTGTCTTGTGGGAACCGCCGGCTGCGTTGCTATGAGGGACGGACTCGGCGGAGCGCCGTGGCGCCGTGTCGTAGCGCGACGTGTTCCTTGCAGCTGGAGCAGGCTGGCCGCCATGCTCTGGGGCAATTGAAGATTGCCTGCAGCGTCCCCTGGGACACCTCCGGCTGGTAGGGCGTGTAGGCGGGAGAGGGAGCCTCGCCGCGCGGAGGCCGAGGGCGGGCCCCACTGCTAAATTGAAACGGTAGTAGGCTCCGGCGCCGAGGAACCACTGCGGAGGAGGAGGCCGGAGAATTTCGCGGCCAGCGCCTCGATCTCGCGCATCGCCTCCATCTCGGACAAGGGCGGCGGGAAGTCCAACTCGGGGAAAGCGCGCCGAGGCTGGGATGTCCGAGAACAGTTCGTCGACCCACCTGCTCATGCGGCGGCAGCATGGCCGCCCTGTCGGCGTCGGTAGCCGCTATGTAAGGCATGATCACTCCTCGGCTGATTCCTTCTCGGTAGGTGCCGGGTCGAGAGTGGCAGTTTTCCACTCGGCCGGCTTCGAGGCCGCCCCCTACGGCCAGCCGGCGCCGTAGCAGTCCTTGTTCACGAGGGCCGGATCGCCCCTGGAGCGCCGCGTTCGCGGCCGTGATCGTCCCTCCCATCGGGTCGTACATGTCGCTGGCGGCCTCTACCGGACTCGGACGACGCCGATGGCCGAATTGCCTTGCGCGAAGACCTTGCCGACCTCGGCCATCTCGACGAACACGATGTCGCCGAGCGCGTCTTGGGCATGGTCCGAGACGCTGATGACTATTTCGCTCCCGTCCTTGCGGGCGTACTCGGCGAGCTCCTGTAGCCGCAATTGGGATCGATCTTCATGCGTTTCTCCTTCCGATAGCTTCATTTCCGGTATGCTGGCACATAGAGCGGCCTCTTGACGACGACCGCCTCCCGGCTCTTGTCGCGAATGGAGACGGCCAGGCGCGTTCCCGGCTTGGCGAGATCCGGCCGGACGAAGGCGTTGGCGGCGATTTCTTCACCGTGGGGCAGAACATGCCAGCGACGCAGCGCCCCGACCGTCCCGCCCTCCGGCATCAGAGCACCCGCGAAGCCCTCGCGCGGCACCGCCGCCGGTCACCTCGAGACCGACCAGGCGCCTCGACGGGCCGGCCGCGACGATGGCCTCCAGGGCCTCGCTCCCGATGAAGTCCTTCGTGAAACTCACAAGCCCACTTGAAGCCCGCCTCGATCGGATCGATCCCGGGGCTGATTTCGTGGCCGTGGAGCCCCATGCCCGCCTCGCAAGCGGAGGCTGTCGCTAGCGAGTCCCACAGGTCCCGCTTATGCCTCTCTTCCGGGCTTCGCCCACAGGAGCTCCCATAACTCGAGGGCGCGTTCCCGCGCGGAAAAGAACAGCTCGCCCCCGTCCTCGCGGGTGTAGCCCGTCCGTCCGAAAAGAACCGGAACCCCGCCGACGGCGATCTCGCCTCCAGCGAAACGAGGGATGGCCGAACGGCGGCCCCTGCTTGAGACCGCGTTGACTTAGCCCCTCGATCGCGCGCCAGCCTGGATGGTAATCGTCTCCGTCCGGAGCCGGTCCGCCTGTGTCAGAGACCTTGGGCGCGCGGCCGCTGCGCGGTTGGTGTTGACGACTGATCAACCATCGGCCCGGAAGCCTGTAAATGAACAGATCGTCCAGAACGTCTTCTCGTTCGAGCAGCAGGGAGCAGCCGGCGCCTCCCGTCTTTCATATCGAGGATCCCGGCGCTCGCGATCCGGGAAACTGAACCGAATCCCGCGCCTCGCACCTCCACCTGCCCCATGTCGATATCGAACAGCCCCACCTGCAGATAGCAGGCCGTCCTCCGACCGCGCCCGTCGGATAGGTGGACAGGCATGTCGTAGCTGGCGCTCGCCATCTTCGCGCCCCGAGCCGCACATGCCAGTCGTGGAGCTTTGTTCGTAAAACTGCGGCATGCTCGCTTTGAAGTGTAGCATGCGCCAGTTTCCGGCAAGGCGAGGAGCACTACTCAAAAAGTAATCACGTGAAAGAGGGGGCGTCCTTATAGGCACACCTTCTCCGCCAAGGTAATCGTGTCGTATTGGCCACCTCTACGTCCTGCACGGTCGAACCAAGTCGCAGCGTACACGACTTGCTTGAGCTGTCCCGCGCAACCTCGATCCCATAATGGTTGTACATGAAAACTTTTCGTTGAAGTTGAGGAAGGCGGTGGATCTGCGGCATGGACCGAGGACTAGTCCCCTTCTGGCACGAGGGAAATGGAGTGCTCCGTGGTTCCTCCCGCCCTCGGGCTCCAGCAGCGCATTCAGCGAATCGAGCAGAGGCGAATCGGAGGCGGCGATCGGACCCCTCCGCCTCACGATGACGCCATCGTCGTCGATGCGTACGGACTCGCTCCGCTTCCTTGTTTTTCGTCCGCATCGACGACGATGGCGTCATCGTGAGGCAAGAGGTCAAGCGATCGATCGCCGCCTCCGATTCGCCTCTGCTCGATTCGCTCGATGCGCTGCTCAAGGGTCCGAGCGAGGACGAGATCCGCAAGAAACTCATTTCCCTCGTGCCGGAGGGGACTAAGCTCCTCTCGGTCCAGATCCGCGGATCCACCGCCTTCCTCAACTTCAACGAAGCTTTCATGTACAACCATTATGGGATCGAAGGCTACGCGGGACAGCTCAAGCAAGTCGTGTACACTGCGACTTCGTTCCCGACCGTGCAGGACGTGCAAATCCTCGTCGAGGGTCAGAAGCACGATTACCTTGGCGGAGAAGGCGTGTATATAGGACGCCCTCTTTCACGTAATTCTTTTTGAGTAGTGCTCCTCGCCTTGCCCGGGAAACTGGCGCATGCTACACTTTTCAAAGCGAGCATGCCGCGACGCGCGGCCCGAGGAGGCCCCTCCTGTTACGAACAAAGCTCCACGACTGGCATGTGGCTCGGGGCGCGAAGATGGCGAGCTTCGCCGGCTACGACATGCCCATATCCTATCCGACGGGCGCCATCGAGGAGCACCTGCTCTGCCGCCGTTCGGTGGGGCTGTTCGATATCGACCACATGGGGCAGGTGGAGGTGCGAGGCGCGGGAGCCGACGGGTTCGTTTCCCGGATCGCGAGCGCCCGGATCCTCGATATGAAAGACGGAGAAGCGCGCTACTCCCTGCTGCTCGACGAGAAGGGCCTCGTTCTGGACGATCTGTTCATTTACAGGCTTCCGGGCCGATGGTTGATCGTCGTCAACGCGTCCAACCGCGCCGCCGATTTCGCCTGGATGAGCGGCCGCGCGCCCAAGGGTCTGACGCTGGGCGACCGCTCGGACGAAACGTACATGATTGCCGTCCAGGGTCCGCGCGCGATCGAGCTAGTCGACGCAGTCTCGAGCGGGGCCGTATCGCCCATGCCTCGTTTCACTGCAGGCGAGATCGCCATCGGCGGGGTTCCGGTTCTTTTCGGACGGACGGGCTACACCGGCGAGGACGGGGGCGAGCTGTTCTTTTCCGCCGAACGCGCCCTCGAGCTATGGGAGCTCCTGCTGGGCGAAGCCCGGAAGAGAGGCATCGAGGCGGGCCCTGTGGGACTCGCTGCGCGCGACAGCCTCCGTTTCGAGGCGGGCATGCCGCTCCACGGCCACGAAATCAGCCCGGCCATCAATCCCATCGAGGCAGGCTTCAAGTGGGCTTGCGACTTCACGAAGGACTTCGTCGGCAAACAGGCCCTGGAGGCCATCGTCGCGGCCGGCCCCTCCAGGCGCCTGGTCGGTCTCGATGTGACCGGCGGCGTACCGCGCGAGGGCTTCGCCGTATTGACGCCGGACGGCAGGACCGTCGGGGCCTGCGTCGCTGGCATGTTCTGCCCTACAGTCAAGAAATACGCCGCCAACGCCTTCGTCCCGCCCGAGCTTTCGAAGCCGGGGACGCCCCTGGCCGTCTCGATCCGCGACAAGAGCCGGGACGCCGTCGTCGTCAAGCGGCCGCTCTATGTGCCCGCATACCGGAAATGAACCTATTTGGAAGGAGTGACGCATGAAGATCGACCCCAACTGCCGCTACAGGAGCTCGCACGAGTACGCCCGCAAGGACGGGAGCGAAGTAGTCGTCGGCATCTCGGACCATGCCCAGGACGCGCTCGGCGACATCGTCTTCGTCGAGATGGCCGAGGTCGGCAAGGTCTTCGCGCAAGGCGAGGCCATCGGCGTCGTCGAGTCGGTCAAGGCCGCCAGCGACATCTACGCACCGATGGGAGGGACGATCACGGCCGCGAACGCGGCGCTCCAGGGCGATCCGGCCCTCGTGAACAAGGACTGCTACGGCGCCGGCTGGCTCGTACGGATGACGGCCTCGAAGCCGGCCGAGTGGGACGGGCTCCTCGACCCGGCCGCCTACGAGAAGGAATCAGCCAAGGAGTGATCATGCCTTACATAGCGGCTACCGACGCCGACAGGGCGGCCATGCTCGGCCGCATCGGCGTCGGGTCGGTCGACGAACTGTTCTCGGACATCCCGGCCTCGGCGCGCTTTCCCGAGCTGGACTTGCCGCCGCCCTTGTCCGAGATGGAGGCGATGCGCGAGATCGAGGCTCTGGCCGCGAAGAATCTCTCGGCCTCCTCCTCCGCATGGTTCCTCGGCGCCGGAGCCTACTACCATTTCATTCCCGCGGTCGTGCCCGCCCTCGCCTCGCGCGGCGAGTTCCTCTCCGCCTACACGCCCTACCAGCCGGAGGTGTCCCAGGGGACGCTGCAGGCGATCTTCGAGTACCAGAGCATGGCGGCCAGCCTGCTCGGCTCGGATGTGGTCAACGCGTCGCACTACGACGGCGCCACGGCGCTCGCCGAGTCCGTCCTCATGGCGCACAACGCGGCCGGGGGCGCGGCGAGTTCCGCAAGCGCCCGCAACAAGGTCATTCTCTGCGCCGACCTCCACCCCGAATACAAGGACGTCATCCGCTCCTACCTGCGCTCCTATGCGGTTCGGATCGAGGAATCCGCCCTCTCCCCGGAGCAGGCCGCCGCCCTCGCCGACGACTCCACGTTCTGCGTCGTCGCGCCGTACCCGGGCTTTTCCGGCGCGATAGGCGACATAGGAGCGGCCGCCCGGACCGCCCACTCGGCGGGCGCGCTCCTCGTCGTCCACGCCGACCCGATCATGTGCGGCCTCCTCAAGAGCCCGGGCGAGCTCGGCGCGGACATCGTCGCGGCCGAGGGCCAGTCGCTCGGCAATCCTATGTCCTTCGGCGGCCCCTTTCTCGGCATGATGGGCGCTAAGGCTTCTCTCGTTCGCAAGATGCCCGGCCGCCTGGTCGGCGAGGCCAAGGACGCCTCGGGCAGGAGGGGCTTCGTCCTCACGCTCACCGCCCGCGAGCAGCACATCCGACGCGAGAAGGCGGTCTCCAACATCTGCTCGAACCAGGGCCTCGCGATGCTGCAGGCGTGCATCTACATGGCCGCCATGGGCCGCTCGGGGCTTCGCGCCGTGGCCGAGCTGTGCTGGAACAAAGCGCACTACGCGGCCGGTCTCATCGCCAAATTGCCGGGCTTCGCGATCGGCGCCGCCGCCGGCGCCCCGGGGGCCTCCGCTCCCGATGCCCCGTTCTTCAAGGAGTTCGTCGTCCGCACGCCCGTCCCCGCCGAGGCCCTCGCGGCGCGCCTCTCCCGGCGCGGAGTCGTGCCGGGCTTGCCCCTCTCGCGCTACTATCCGAAACGCGACCATGAGCTTCTCGTCTGCGTCACGGAGATGTGCACCAAAGGCCAGATCGAGCTCCTGGCGAAGTCTCTCGCGGAGGCAGCGGAATGAACCTCAGGGAAGAGCCTCTCCTTTTCGAGCTATCCTCCCCCGGTCGCGTATGCGCCTCGCTGCCCGACTGCGACGTGCCGGCGACACCCGTCCCGACGAGCCTTGCCCGCTCCAGCCTGGACCTTCCGGAGCTCGACGAGCTCTCCCTCGTGCGTCACTTCACGCGCCTCTCGCAGAAGAATTTCTCCATAGATACGGAGTTCTACCCCCTCGGCTCCTGCACGATGAAGTACAACCCCAAGGTCAACGAGCAGGCGGCCTCGCTTCCCGGCTGGCGGAACATCCACCCGCTCTCGGGCGAGGAATTCAATCAAGGCGCCCTCGAGTTGATCCACTCGCTGCAAGTGTGGCTGTGCGAGATCGGCGGCTTCGCGGCGGGGAGCCTTCAGCCGGCGGCAGGCGCCCAAGGCGAGCTCGCGGGCGTCCTGGTCATACGCGCCTATCATGAGTCGAGGGCCGACGCCACGCGCAAGATCATCCTCGTACCCGACTCCGCCCACGGCACGAACCCGGCGACCTGCTCGATGGCCGGCTTCACGGCCAAGACCATTCCTTCCGACGCAGAGGGCGGAGTCGACATGGCGGCGCTCGAGGCCGCCTTGGACGGACCGGCCGGCGCCCAGATCGCGGGCCTCATGATCACCAACCCGAACACCCTCGGCCTCTTCGACCGCAACATCGAGGAGATCACCCGCGCCGTGCATGCTGCAGGCGGCCTGGTCTATGGCGACGGCGCGAACATGAACGCCCTCACGGGCATCCTGCGCCCGGCTGCGGTCGGCATCGACGTCATGCATTACAACCTGCACAAGACCTTCTCGACGCCCCCACGGCGGCGGCGGGCCCGGCGGCGGGTTCGTCGGTGCGAGGGCCGACCTCGCCGACTTCCTTCCCGGCCCCATCGTGGAGAAGGTCTCTGGCTCGTACGCTCTCGCGATTGCCCAAACGCTCGATCGGAAGGCTCAAGTCCTTCTACGGCAACTTCGGCATTCTCGTCCGCGCGTACGTCTACCTGCGGATGCTCGGAGCGCCGGGCCTCCGCCGCCTCGCCGAGACGGCAGTGCTCAACGCCAACTACCTCAAGGCCCTCGTCGAGGGTGTCTACAAGGTCAAGTACGCGCGGCGATGCATGCACGAGTTCGTGGCCCAGGGCGACCTCGTCGACGGCGTCCATACCCTCGACGTCGCCAAGCGGCTCATCGACTACGGCTTCCACCCGCCCACCATCTACTTCCCACTCATCGTCCCCGAGGCCCTCATGATCGAGCCCACGGAGACCGAGTCGAAGGAGACGCTGGACGAATTCGCCGCGGCCTTGCTCAAGATCGCCGAGGAAGCGAGGACCGAGCCTTCCCTGCTAAGCTCCGCGCCGACCTCCACGCCCGTGGGGCGCCTCGACGAGGTGTCGGCGGCGCGCAATCCGGTGCTGTGCTATCGCGGATAATGCTAGAGCCGGCCAGAAGGCCGCGCCAATTTCGAGCGAAAAGGTGAGTACGTATGGCAGATACAAAGCTTTCGCTTAGGACCAAGCTCGGGTACGGGGTGTGCGATCTCGGTGGCAACCTTTTCTTCACGGTCGGCGCCTTCATCGTGCTCAAGTACCTCACCGACGTGGTGGGGCTCAATCCGCTGCTCGCGGGGATCGCCCTGTCGATCGGCCGCATCCTCGACGCATTCTCCGATCCGCTCGTCGGCAGCCTATCGGACAGGACCCACACCCGTTTCGGCAGGCGCAGGCCCTACATGTTCGTAGGCGCCATCCTGCTCTTCATCACCATGTCGCTATTCTTCTACAATCCGCATTCCCAAAGCCAGGCTCTCCTCTTCGTCTGGGCCGCCGTCGGCTACACCCTTCTCGCCGCCGTCGCCTACACGCTCGTAAACATCCCCTATTCGGCCCTCACTCCCGAGTTGACGAAAGACTACAACGAGAGGACGGTGCTCAACAGCTACCGTTTTACCTTCGCGATAATCGGCACCCTCCTCGGGGCAGGGGCCGCCCTTCCGCTTATCTCCGCCATTTCCGGCGTCAAGAACGTCAACAATGTCTGGGTCGGCGATCCCAGCCCGGGATACTTCGTCATGGGCATCACCTTCGGCGCTGCGATGGCGATCACTGCCCTGATAACGGTATTCTCGGTCAAGGAGTCGACTGCCGGGATCGAACGGCCTAAGAGCGGCTTCTCCAATATCGTTAAGGGTTATCTCTCGACCTTTACCAATAAGGCCTTCGTCCTAATCCTTCTGACCTACACTCTGAACATGACGGGCTCACCATCCTCAGCACCGTCCTCCAGTACTATTTCGCCAACGTCCTCGATCAGGCCGGCCAGGTCACCTATGCCCTGCTGATACTCCTCGTCGTGGCCATACTCTTCATCCCGGTCTGGACAGCGCTTTCCAAGAAGATCGGCAAGAAGTGGTGCTATTCGATCGGCTTGCTCGAAGAGGCCGCGATACTGGTCATCATCTTCGCTTTCGGTCCGACCCTTCCCCTAACGACACTCTTCATCCTCATCGGCCTCTGCGGGATCGGTTTCTCGACCGGCTACGCCCTGCCCTGGTCCATTATTCCCGACACGATCGACCTGGATTACGTCAAGACAGAGGAAAACCGCGAGGGGGCATATTACGGAATATGGACCTTCTCCTCGAAGCTCGGACAGGGCCTATCGGCCCTGCTCATCGGCTGGCTCCTCACGCTGACCCATTATGACGGAAAGGTCGTCATCCAGAACGCGGACGCTCAGACGATAATACGGCTGCTATTCGGGCCGATAGGCGCGATTTTCTACGTGGCAGCGGCCGTCGTCGTCATGTTTTATCCGATCACCGCAAAGAAGCACGCGGAGATCAGGAAGCAGATCGATGCCTTGAACGCGGCAAAGCTCGGCCGGCCATCGACGTCCTAAGCCTTTCTCTCGGCGACGAACTCCTCGATGCAGGCGACGTACTCGCGCTCGAGCTCCGTCGTGGCGGCATCGACCGCCACTCTCTTGTCCTTCAGGTAATCGTCGTAGCGCGAGCCGAGATCGATCGGCTCGCCGAATGACAGCACCGACCCGCCGGCGCAGTGCGTTGGGGCGGCTGGTGATGTTGCCGCCCGACAGCCTCGAGGCGAGGTCGGCGGCGCTGTAGGCGGTCTCCACGAGTCGCCCGAAGCTCGGCGCTGAGCCGTCCCCGGTCCGGAGGTAGGCGGAGTCGAGGTAGTAGCAGAGGTCGACGAATTCCATGTGCCTCATCGCGTACCAGGCCTCGCCGGCCGCGCGGTCGGCGAGGCGCCTGCCCAGGGGCGGGAAGGCCCTGGCGTCCGTCTCGGGGTAGATGCGGTCCCAGCCTTCCTGCCTTATGCGGTAGACTCGCGAGATGAGGTCCCCCTCGGCCTTGATCCCCATGGCCGTCTCGCCGCGCCGCAGGGCCTCGAGCATCAGGGCCTCGAGCCGCGCATCGCGGTCGAGGCCGCCCTTTCGGTAGCTCGCGCCGAAATAGAAGAACTCGGCCATGGAGACCAGGCATTCGTCGAGGGCGACGAGGCGACGCGCCAGCTCTCGCTTGCGAGGCGCGAGATCCCCTCCCGCGGGCCTGTCGAGCTCGGGCGCGGCGAGGCCACACTCGCGCTCGACGCGGCTCACCAGGCTCTCGACCTTCCTTATGTCGCCATCGTCGAACAGGCAGTGCACGGAGACGGGCAGGATCTCCACCCGCTCGGGGCGGCCCAGCTTTTCGAGCTCTCCGGCGCACCAGAAACCCAGCCGCGCGGTGCCCCGCTCGAGCCGCGGCACCGTCTCGCTGCGGTAGGAGGATTGGCCCTCGGGCGCGAGTGCGAGGGGATAGGCGTCGTCGCGCAGGACCCGCCGAATGCGGTCGATGCTCGCGTGGTCGAGCTTGGTATGGTAGACAGGCATGGCGCCGAAGCGCGGCAGGATCCAGCGCACCAGAGGTCCGCTCCACATCGGCAGTTCGTAGCCATGGACGAAGCGCGCGTGGACGTGGCCCGGATCTGGCGCGCCCAGGCGCTCGGCTTCCTTATGGAGGTAATATGAGAGGGCCAGCGAGAGGACTTGGGGCTCGTCTCCGTACGGATGCCGGAACGCTATGATGAGGCGGCTGCGGCCCTCGCGGAAATCCGCCAACGCGCTGAGAATGCGGTCGGCATGGCGAAATTCGACGCCGTCCAGCTTGAGTCCGACGCGCCCGTAGACGCCGCCGAGCGCTCGCAGCGCCGCGAGGACGGGGAGGCTCACAACCGGCTCGGGAAGCTGCCTCCTGCGCGTCGCTCCCGCCGGGGGCCTATGCTCTCGCCCGACGCCCCCGGAACTCATGTTGCTCATGCTTGGATTGTAACAGCATGAACGCAACCGCGATACTCAGAATTACGACCTAAAAGCCGAGTGGGGGTAGCGGAGCCCACCGCAGAAAGCGCCTCATTGACCCGGCCGCCGACGTTGCTTGAGCGAATACCATCAATCCAATACGTTGTGCGCTTTCGGCCGAAGGCCTAGCGTTAGCGTTAGGAGGGCGTAGCGAGGGGGAGTAGAGTGATCGTTGGCTCGCCGATGGACTATTGCGGCGTGAACGGGTAGGCGCAGCAACACTGTTGAGGACTGTTGTAGGGCGGCGGGTGTCACACGAACCGCGGGCCACGCGGAGCCACAAGGATATGAGGCGAAGCGGGGTACGCGGATTCGTATGACAGGACCCGCCCTGGGCAGTACGAATAGGTTCTTCCGCCGCCTTGCTGGTCTTGTGTCAAGGAGATCGGCGACGCGTTAGTCGGCCGTACTCCCCCTTTATAAATCCCCTATCGTGGCCACCATTATGGCCTTGATCGTGTGCAGCCGGTTTTCCGCTTCTTCGAAGACCACCGAGTGACGGCTGCGGAAGAGCTCGTCGGAGACTTCCATTTCCTTGAGCCCGTACTTCTTTTGCACGTCCGCGCCCACCTCGGTCTCGAGGTCGTGGAAGGCTGGCAGGCAGTGGAGGAAAATGCAGTCGGGATTGCCGGTGCGCTTGACGAAGTCCATCGTGACGCGATACTTCTCGAGCTGCTTGATACGCTCCCCGAATTTGGCTTCCTCGCCCATCGAGACCCAGACGTCGGTGTAAAGGGCGTCGGCGCCTTTGAGGGCCTCGTCGGCGCGCGCGATGTCGAAGAAGTCGATGGAGCCGCCGGTTTTCGCGGCCAACGTGCGCATCTCGGCGGCAAGGGCCTCGTTGGGCCAGAGCTCCTTGGGCGCGAGGGCGGCAAAGGCCATGCCCATCTTGGCCGAGCCGATCATCAGGGCATTGCCCATGTTGTTGCGCGCATCGCCGCAGTAGACGAGCTTGACTTTGCCCAGGGGCTTGTCGACGTGCTCCTCGATCGTGAGGAGGTCGGCGAGGACCTGCGTGGGGTGGTCG
>CAWHFT010000157.1:0-14545 GCA_963828175.1 uncultured Spirochaetota bacterium | reverse complement strand
AGTAGGGCACTGTCTTGCGTGCGAGACATTCCTGGGCTATATTTCTTTCTATCTTCAGGGGGAGTGGGGGCTAATATGGCTTCAAACACGGATTCTGGCTAAACTAGTCGGGCTTATCAAAGCTAAACGTCGCGAAACGGGTCTCGGGTTACGTGAATCTGCTAAGATCTCCGGAATAAGCCCATCCACTCTTTCTCGTTTAGAGCGTGGGGTTTCGGTATCCTTCCCCGACACTAAAACTCTTTCCAATCTTGCCGCCTGGTTAGGTGTTCCAGTAAGCTCTCTTCTTGGAGAGAATGTTGGCACCAAGAAAAAAGGAGAACCACACTTAGCGACGCCAGAAAAGGTTGAAGTCTATTTAAGAGCAGATAAAAATCTGTCTCCTGAAACAGCCGCTTCTTTGAGCGAAATGTTCAAAATGCTTTATTCCCAGTTTGCAGATACGAAACCCAAAAAAACCTGATCTACGTGGGGTCCACGGTGGCAAGTAAACCAGCTTTGGATTGGGTCGAGAAAAAGGCTCAATTAATGAGAAAACACCTCGACTTGTCCCCTTTGGCCATCTTGGACCCTGTCGCGCTCGCACGAAAAATGGGAATCATGATTTTGTCTCCCCTGCAAATTCCGGCTCTTCCGACCAATGTACGTTCACAGCTTCTTGTCCTCGGCTCTAGCTCTTGGTCAGCTGGATGTATGCTGCTTCCAAACGGCAAACCTGTAATCGTTTTTAACCCAACCCATGCGCCCACGCGGCAAAAAGCGACTTTGATGGAAGAACTATCTCATGTGTTTCTTCACCACAAGGGTAGTGAGCTTCAGCAGACCAGCACTGGCTCCGTTTTTCGGAGTTATAACAAAGAAGAAGAAGATCAGGCATATTGGGTTGGAGCCGCGGCATTGCTTCCTCGTGCAGTATTAGTAAACGCAAAAGAGAAGAACATGTCTAGGAGCGAATTGGCACACCTCCATGGGGTCAGTCAGGACCTAGTGCGCTTTCGGGGGAATATTCTTCATCTTCAACTTAAATAAGTTTCGGTGTTCCCTTCGAGTGGGCGTTGTTGCTTGGATGCTGATTTGAGAGAAGGCCCCCCTGGACTCTGCCCGACCTCCTAGCTGGAGGAGCCATCAGGGATGACGGATGGAGTCGGGCCGACCCGTATGAAGCATGCGGTTGAGCACAGCTACGCCGATGGCCGATTCGATATCCTGACCAACCGAGGTTCGTGCACGCAGGGTGGGGCCGATACCCTTTTAGCGACTCATCGTCGTCTCGAGGCGCGACCGTCCCGGTAAACTTCTGCCTTCTGCGTCGCCCTATGACCTCTCTCAAGACTATATGCATCTCTTGCTCAGAAGCAGCGACGCGACACAGATCGGTGAGGAAATGTTAGAGAAGGACAGTCAAGGAGAGAGCAAAGCCCAAATGTCAGTGTGGAATATTTGTAGAAAGAGCAAGTTGTTGGCTTATAAATATATATAATTAAAACAATTAGACAAATACAGCAGGTTCGAGTCCTGCCCCTGCTATATGTTTGGTTTCTATTATTGTTTTAATTGCGATTACGGTACTTAACGCTGATCGAGTTTCTTGCGTACTTTCCCTGACTTTGGCTTGGACGATATTGTTTGCTTCAAAGCTTCAACCTGTGCCGCATGTTTGGAGGAGTGCCTTGTTTGGGCGAGTTTTTCTCGGACTACTTTGGAGCTCCTAAGTATAATTTCATCGTCAGGATGCGAATAGGTACCCTCGGCGATCGCCACAGAATGGCCCGCAAGTTGAGCTACCTCGTCGGCTGTCAGGTCTTCCCTGGCATAGGTCACGAATGAGTGTCGAAGCCAATACGTGGTCCACTCCTTACGGAATTCACCTACCGCACGGAGCCCTGCTCGGAAAGCCGCGACAATGCCTGCGCCGGTTACTGCCGTTTTTCCATCAAAAGTGAACACTACGTCTTCAGCCTTTGAGTATGCGGTCTCCTCCCGCCAGACCTTGAGCTCTTGGAGGGTTTGAGGAGAGAGATCGACGGCTCGAACGACGCCGATGGTCGGCCGTCCCGTCCGCGGCGGCCGCGTTTCGGCCGGCGGACGATGGCGGCTTTTTTCTTCGGGTAGATGTCGCCCCAATGGAGACCCCGGACTTCGACAGGTCTCATTCCAGAGTCGTGTATCAGACACATGCATGCTACCCAGAAGGTCTTGCTCCAGACTCGCATGAGGGCACCATGCCCTTCGGGGAAGAGCTTGTTGAGGACGGAGCGGGGGAGGGCTCCCCGGGGATTCTCTGGGGCCTTGCTGTATGGCTGAACACCAATGAGGGGGTTCGAGTCGATTACTTTTCGCTCCGCGAGGTCCTGCATGATGAGCGTCATTACGTGCATGATGCGATACTTAGTTGCAGAAGCGAGTTCCCGACCGGACTTGGTTTTCACATCGCGAATTGCCACACCGATTTCTTTCGCGGTTAATGCGCGAGGATCAAAAGAGCCGAATAAAGGATCAATATAGTTGCGGACTATTGCCTGATAGTCGGTCCTGGTCTTATCACCGACATATTTTTTTTTCGCAGCTATGTCCTTTGACCATTCTGAATCCGTGTCAAAGAATCCTTTGAGAAAGGGCCGGAGTTCGAGTGAGATTGACGCCTCGAGGAATCGCGTCTTGTTGCGCCTCGCCCACGCTAGAGCCTTCTCGCGTGTTTTTTCACTCGCAGGCGCGTTGTGCCAGCGGCCTTCTTCAGCATACATGATACGATATGCACTGCCTTTTCGTTGTGCCTTAATAAGCTCAAGTGGTCGGCCCATGCCATAAGTATCGTAAATAACGGTTTATTTCGCAACCCTATCGCAACCTAAAAAAAGAAAAGTCTTGTGTAACAAAGAGTTACACAAGACTTTATAGCCCCTAGGAGAATCGAACTCCTCTTTAAAGATTGAGAATCTTTTGTCCTAACCGATAGACGAAGGGGCCTTCGCGAAGCAGAAAATCTCTTTGAGATTTTCTGCTTCGCGCGCTGAACTCACGTTGCTCGTTCAGCGAATAATTCTTAGAAAACCCGCGAAGAGTTTGTTTCTTCACGCGCAGAATCCGCGGAAGCGAACCCTGCGAAGCCAAAAACGCGGATGCGTTTTTGGCTAGTTCCCCAGGGAGGATTCGAACCCCCACAAACAGATCCAGAGTCTGCTGTGCTACCATTACACAACCGGGGAAAGCCATGTCTTATAAGGAACCTTACTTAATACTCGCTCTTTGCGTCAAGCCCTACTGACCCGACGACGCTTCTGGTCCCGGAGAAGGGCCATTGCGATTCAAGGTGTCGACGGTCTCCGTTCGCCTGGCGTCGAAGACCTCGAGCTGAGGGGTCTCCATGCCGTTGAAGCGGTTCACCGTGACCTTGAAGACCAGGTCGATTCGGTCGCCCTTCTTGCTGTCGTAGTCGAAGCCGAAATCGCGTTGGAGCCTTTGGGCGCCGTCCCAGAAGAGCGCCGGCCACTTATGCTTACCGAAATCGAGCGTGAGCTTGAGGTGATTCTGCTCTTTCTTGCCGACGAGCTGGGCGTCCGCTATGGGCACGTCTCGCGCCAGGAATACGAGGGGCTCGTTGGCCTCGCCGAAAGGCTCGAAGCGCTCGGAAACGGCGGCGATGTCGGGCTTGAGGTAGTCGTGCGGCAGCTCGGCGTCGATCTCGATGCTCTCCTCTCCGTCTTCGAGCTCGAGGGCCCGGCAGTAGGCGATAGTGCGAGCCTCGAACTCCGGCCAGTCCTTCATCTGCAGGCTGAAGCCGGCGGCCGCGTCGTGGCCGCCGTAGTCGATGAACAGGTCGGCGCAGGCCTCGAGGTAGGACGAAGTGGGGAAGCCACGTACCGCGCGGATGGAGCCGACGGCCGTGCCGTCCTCCTGGAACGAGGCGACAACCGCGGGCACTTTGAGAATTCCGGTGATCTTGGAGGCGATGAGGCCGGTGATGCCGCGAAAAACTTCCTTGGAGCCGACCAAGGCGAGCTTGTCTCCATGCGGGGCGAGGCTCTCGCGGGCGGCGGGGTAGATAGCGTCCCAGGACTCGCCCCCGAGCCGCCTGCGCTCGACATTCATCTTGATCACCTCTTCGGCGAAAGCCTCGCGCTCGGGCCGGTTCTTGGCCGAGAAAAGGGACACCGCCTTGTCGGCGGCCCCCATCCGGCCCGCCGCGTTGACGATGGGGGTGACCTGCCAGGCGATGTCGCCAGCGCCGAGCTTCTTGCCCAGGAGGTTGGCCTTCTGCAGGAGCTCGGAGAGCCCGGCCCTGGGCTTGCCGTTGAGGGCCGCGAGGCCGCGACGCACCAGGATGCGGTTCTCGTCGCGCAGAGGCATGAGGTCGGCTATCGTCCCCAAGGCGACGAGCTGGAGCAGCTGGAGGTCGTCCTCGCCGAACCAATCGGCCTTCTTGAGCGCGAAGGAGATGAAGAGGTTCTCGAGGACGTCGATCTCCTCGAGCCCGCCCGAGGCGTAGCGGCCTATCTTGGACAGCTCCTTGAGCCTGAGAAGGCTCTGTCCCCTCGTCTGGGGGATGTAATCGCCAGCATCCGGAGCCAGGTCGTAGAACAGGACCTCCGCGCCCTTGCCGAGGGCCTTCTCGAGGAGGCGGCGCTGCAGAGCGCCGTCCCACACGAAGATCTGCCGGCCTTCGAGAAAAGGCACGAGGCGGGTGCGGCTCAGGTCCACCATGCCGGAGACGATGGTCTCGCTGACGCGGCCCGTCTCGACCAGGTTCGAGAGCCGGACCGCCTCCACGGCATAGGCCTCGTTGACGGGGCGCACGTTGAGGAGGGCGATCTGCTGCTTGTAGATGCCCGTCCTGGCGAGCTTGAGAGCCGAGGCGAGCTTGTAGACGACCCCGCAGCCGGCGAGGTCGCGGAAGGGATAGCCCGAATCCTCCAGCTTGGGATCGAGCACCGCCAAGGCAGGCGGAGGATCGCCCGCCTGGAGCTTGTGATGGTCTGCCACGATGACGTCGATTCCGAGCTCGGCGGCCCGATCGATCTCAGCGTGGTTCGAGATGCCGCAATCGACCGTGATGATGAGCGTGCCGCCCTTCGACGCGAAGGACTCGACCGCCGCGAGGGAGAGGCCGTAGGCTTCCCGGTCGAGCGGCACCTGCCAAGCCGCCTCGATGCCGGCGTCGCGCAGAGCCTCCACCATCAGCACGGTGCTCGTGACACCGTCGGTGTCGCGGTCGCCGAAAACGAGGACCTGCTCGCCCTCGTCGGCCGCGAGGAGTATGCGGTCGACGGCGTCCTCCATCTGGGCGAAGAGGAACGGATTGCGCAGGTAGCGCGGATCGTCCTCGAGGTAGAAGAGGAGATCGGCTGGATCGGTGAGTCCGCGCCTGGCGAGGATCGATGCGGTGAGGAGATCGAGGCCGTAGCGCGTCGACAGCTCCTTGACGGATTGGGGCGAGACTTCTTTCTTGTTCCAGTTCATTGCGATGCCTTCATAGCGCGCTGATTTCCTTTATGATGAGCGGACGGGCCGAGGGCGGCGCCTCGGCGTACGTAAAGGCCGAGGCGATGAGCGCCTTCGCCGACTCGAGCGCGACCCGGTCCTTGCCGTAGACGGCGCAGATCGCCTCTCCGGCGAGCACTGCGTCCCCCTTCTTTTTCTTGAATATGAAGCCGACGTCGGGGTAGACGGGATCCGTCGTCTTGTCCCGCCCGACTCCGAGGTAGACCCCCGCTAGCCCTATCTTGTAGGCGTCGATCGAGGCGATGTACCCGCCTGTAGGCGCGAGCACGTCGTAGCTCGCCGCCGCGCGCATCGTGCCGCGGAGCTCGGCGAGGCGGTCGAGCCGGCCGCCCTGGCTGCGGACGTTCGCGAGGAAGAGCTCGTGCGCGATGCCCGACTTGATCGCCCGCCGGCAGAGCCGCTCGCCTTCCTGAGCGTCCTTGGCGATCCCGCCGGCGACGAGCATCCACCCGCCGAGGCGGTAGGTCACTTCCATGAGGTCGCCGGGCCCCATGCCTTCCAGGCAGTCGAGGCTTTCCTCGACCTCGAAGAAGTTGCCTACTTTGAGGCCGAGGGGCTCGGTCATGTCGGTGATCACGCCGACGATCCGCTTGCCCATCGCCATCCCCGTGCCCACGAGGCTCCGGGCCAGCTCCTCCGCTCTCTCGGGAGTCTTCATGAACGCGCCCGGCCCGGACTTGATGTCGAAGACGAGGGCGTCGGCCCCCTCGGCCACCTTCTTGGAGAGTATCGAGGCGGTGATGAGAGGCACCGACTCGACGGTGGCGGTGACGTCGCGTAGGGCATAGAGCTTCTTGTCGGCGGGCACCGTCTCGGAGGTCTGGCCGGTCATGGCGAAGCCATCGCGGCCCAGGAACTCGCGGAACTCGGCCTCGGAGAGGCTGGTGCGATAGCCAGGTATGGACTCGAGCTTGTCGAGGGTGCCGCCGGTGTGGCCGAGGGCCCTGCCCGACATCATCGGCACCTTGACGCCGCAGGCCGCCACCATCGGGGCGAGGACGAGGGACACCTTGTCGCCGACGCCGCCCGTCGAGTGCTTGTCCACGAAGGGGCCGGAAATCCCCGACAGGTCCATGACCTTGCCCGAGCGGAGCATGACGTCGGTGAGGTCGGCGGTCTCGACTGGGGTCATCCCCTTGAAGTAGACCGCCATCGCCCAGGCCGAGACCTGGTAGTCGGGAACCGCGCCCGAGACGTAGCCGTCGATGAGGGAGGCGATCTCGTCGCGGGAAAGCTCGCCGCCATCCCGCTTCTTCATGATGATATCGACTGCTCGCATGCTATCCCTCTTCAGCCTGGGGTCTACGCCCGCCGACCCGCCGGGCGCTTCAGCAGGTTGTTGAAATACTCGAACACTCTGTTAGAGCCTGACGCTCCGCAGCTCAGTATACACCGCTCCGGAGCTGCGAAGCTCGGACTTATACAGCGCGCAACGGTCTATCGTCCAGGGCCCGACGACATGGCCTCCCGCCTCCCGCCGCTCTTCCTGGCCTGCGAGCGCCTCTTGCGATCGGACGATCGCCCGCGCCAGGGCGGCCGAGATGGCCGAGGCGCCCTGGCCGCCCCCGCGATCGGAGCGGCGGGCGAGGGTGATGTGAGGCGAGAAAGCCTTCCCGCCGGGCTTTCCTCCGTTCGACCACTCCGGATTGAGCGGCGGCAGGAGCGCGCGCGAGGCGGTCTCCTCGAGGGCGGCGTTGATCCGTCGGTACAGAGCCTTGGAGCGGCCATAGTCGTCGAGGCGGGCGATGAGGACGCGAGCGTGGGTCTTCGAGGGGAAGGCGCCGATTCCGACGAGCGACAAGGGGAACTCGCCCGTGCCGATCGCTGCATCGAGGGCCGAGGCGGCCAGCTCGAGCGCGGCGCCCTCGACTTCGCCCAGGAAGGCGAGGGTGAGATGATACGATTCGACTTTCGTCCACGACAGCTTGGGCGCGGCGGCAAGCTGCGTCGTCGACGTTCGCATAGCTTCTTCGAGGAGCGCGCGGAAGGCCGTCGCCGATTCCGAAAGCGCTTCGCGCGCGGCTTGGGGCATCGGCAGCGCTATGAAGCACCTCACAGCAGCCCAGCTCCGTGCGAGAACGAGGCGAGGGGCGCTTCCGCCGCGCGTCGGGCTAGGCCGAAAAGCAAAGCCTTGAGCGAGTCGAGGCACTCCTTCGGGATCTCGGCCCGAGCAGCCTCGGCGAAGCTCGACGCCGAAGCCCGGTCGAGCCAGCGGAGGGCGTCGGGTCCCAGGCGGATCAGCCGCCCCGTGGCGCCGACGAAGCGCGCGGCGTCGCCGTGGATAGAGCCGTCGGCGTCGTCGGCGCCTTGGACGGCCGCTCCCGCGCTGGCCTCGCGGCCCGCGCAGGAAGGGCAGAGGAAGCCCTCACGGACGAACGAGTAGGCGCCGCCGGACGCGAGCCTGAGCGGCGTCCCGCAAAGCGCGCACGCGCCCGGATCGGGCCCGAGGCCGATCACCCAGAGCAGCCGCCATATGAAGGCGAGTATGGGGCCTTCGATGTGGCCGCCCTGATCCAGGGCTTCGAGACATGCCCGCGACAGCTCGAGGACGAGAGGATAGTCGCCGCCTCCGCCGGAAGTCTTCAGCAAAAGCTCGGCGACGAGGCCCGCGGACCAGATTCGCTCCAGCTCGTCGCGAAGCGCGGGATAGGAGTCCCGCACCTCGAAATCGGAGAGCTTCTGGAAATCCTTGACGGGATCGAGGTACACGAAGGCCCGCCCCGCGGCGTACGGCGAGGCCAAGGACCGCAGTTTGGACTTGGGCCCGCCAAAGACGAACACGTCGACGAGCCCCGCCTCAGCGGTCATCAGCGTGAGGATGCGAGACCCTCCGGGGCTCTCCCTCGCGCGGATGGCGAGGGCTTCGTAGACCAGGTTCCTCGCACTCACGCCGAGAGTATCCGGCCGGTCCGCGAACGGTGTCAATCGGCGGACTTGTGAGCCAGGGCGCTGTCGTGCTATTAACACCGCATGCTGCGTCTTCTTCTCCTCGATCTGGATAATACCCTCTACCCCGAGTCCAGGGGCATGGATCACGATATCGTCCGGCGGATGAACGAGTACGTCGCTGACTACCTGGGCATCTCGGCGCATGCGGCCTTGGCCCTGCGGCGCGAGCGCGCCAAGTACTACGGCACCACCCTCGAGTGGCTCACTGTCGAGCAGGGTTTCACCGATCCGGAATCCTTCTTCGCGGCCGTGCATCCCGAGGGCGAGGAGTATTGCCTCGAGCCCGATCCCGAGCTCGCCAGAGCCCTGGACGCGATCGACCTGCCCAAGGCAATCCTCACGAACAGTCCCTCCGAGCACGCCCGGCGCGTCCTGCGCAAGATCGGCGTCGCAAATCGCTTCTCGGCGATCTACGACATACGCTTCAACTCGCTGCGCGGCAAACCCCATGCGGAAGCCTACCGCCGGGCCTGCGAAGCCTCGGGGGCCGCCATCGAGGAGACGTTCTTCGTCGACGACATGCCCAAATACGTGCGCGGCTTCCTCGACATCGGCGGCAAGGGGCTCCTCGTCGACGAGACGGATCGCCTGGCCATCGAAGGCCTACCGCGGGTTCGCACCCTCCACGAGCTGCCGTCGTATCTCGCGGCATCTTGCTGAGCCGCATTTGTCCAAACGCCGGCAGTCATGCTACGCTCTGCCATGCGAAGCACACCAAAAATCGCGTTTCGGGTTCTCGCATTCTCTGCATTGACCCTGATCTGCCGTGAGCTTCCGGCTCAGGAAGCCGCCGACAAATTGTGGAGCAAGGGTCTCTTCCTCGCCCAGCCGCAGGAAATCCTCGACGTAGCGAAAAACAGCAGTTTCCCCGCCGACAATCCCGCAGTCATTTTTTTCAAGCGAGGGCTGTTCAGCTTCCAGGCCGACGGCTCGATTCAGGAAACCTTTCAATTAGTCTACTGAAAATTCTCTCGGAAAAGGGACTCGATGGGTGGAGCGACGCCAGTGTGTCCTGGAGTCCGTGGCACCAGGACAGGCCTCGGATCAGGGCCCGGGTGATCAATCCCGATGGGCAGGCCTACGACTTCGATCCGGGCAGCCTGATCGAAGGCAGCGAGGGCGGGAATCAGAACGCCGGTGTCTCTTCCGACCTGCATACGCTCAATGGCCCTTACCCGCAAGCCCACATCGGTTCCGTCATCGAAGAGGAGATAGTCCTCCTTTCGCGGCCCATCCTCGACTCGGGCGGATTTATCCGGGATTGGGATTTTTATTCGAGGACGCCGACTTTGGTCAATCGCCTGATCATCGAGGCTCCTCCCGGCCTTTCGATCCGGCAAAAAAGCCTGGGGCAAGGCGCGCCTGCGGTCAGCCTAAGCTCCAGAGCCGCCTCGACGAGATGGGAATACGTGGCGACCAACCAATTCCCCGAGGATAGCGCCGAGGACGGCCTGGCTCGGGACGCGCCCCCAGGACCGTACATCTGCTTTACCAGCGCTCCCGGTTGGGGGGATCTGGCAAACGCCTATTCCACGCTGGTCGACCGATCGATAGGAAGCGGACCGGTCGCCCTGCCTCCCGACCTCGTCGTCAAAGACGACCTCGTCCAAACCTCGATCCGCATGATGCACTGGATAAACAAGCAGGTCCGCTACGTCGGGTTGGAATTGGGATCGAACTCGATCGACCCCTACTCGCCCCGCGAAATCCTCGCGCGTGGATACGGCGATTGCAAGGACAAAGCCACCGTCTTGACTACCTTCCTTCGACAAGCCGGCTATCAGGCATTTGTGGCCTTGGTCTGGAATGACGCGGACGAAGACATACAGCCGGACGTGCCGGGGATGGACGTCTTCAACCACGCCCTCGTCTACGTCGACGGAGCTCGGCCCCTGTGGCTCGACCCGACCTCGGATTTCGGGCGAGACGAGGTTTTGCCGTATTGGGATCAGGAGCGATGGGCCCTTCCGGCCAAGCCGGGGATCACCGGCCCGATCCGAACGACCCTCTATCCGGCCGAGACCAACGCGACCGTCGAGGTCGATGATTATTACCTTCAGGACGACGGCAACTGCAATGTCACCGAAACCACGAGCTACGGCGGCGGGGATGATCTGTACTGGCGGCGCTCGCAGGCTTTCAGCAAGGCCGAAGACACGAAGAAGAACCTGGAATCGTACGCCGAACGCTATTACTCCCAGAAAAAGATCGCTTCCTACGAATATTCCGATCCCTACGATTTCGGGAAGCCGTTCACGCTGACCTTGAAAGTCGACGATACGCCCATAGCCCAAACCTATATCGAAGACGCTTTTGTCGACATCAAGAGCGACGAATTGTTCTCTTGGCTTCCTTCCGCCCTGACCGATGACAAGGCCGAGCCGCGAAAGCGGGACTTCCGAATGAACATCCCGTTCATCGTCACGTGGGATCACCGGATCCACCTGCCGACGGGGTTCATTCCCCGGAGCTTGCCAGAGCCTATCCAAAAAGATTTGGGCGCGGTGACCTATCGTTCCTCGGCGGAGCGATCGGCCGATGGAACGATAGTCTTTCACATGATCCTCGAGGCGAAAATGGGCCAATTGACTCCGGCCGAGTTCGACGCAACCCGCAAGGCCGTCGTCGAATACAAGCAGGCCTTGGGGACCATCCGTATCCTGTTCGACCTTGAGGCCGAGCAATTGTACTCGGCGGGCGAGTACCTGGAGGCGTTCGAGAAATTCCGGGAGCTTGTTTCCGTTGAGCCCGCCAAGGCCATTCACGAGATCAGGCTATCCAAGGCCTTGCTTAAATCGGGGTTGGGCGACGAGGCCATAATCGCCGCTCAAAGGGCGGTGGATCTGGCTCCCAAAGATGCCGAGGCATGGTCCAATCTGGGCTGGGCGAAGCAGCACGATGTCATCGGCCGACGGTTCGGCGAGGGCTATGACCGCGCGGGAGCGCTCGACGCATACGCCAAGGCCTTGGACTTGGCTCCCGATGTTTGGTATACCCGGGCCGATTACGCCATCCTGCTGGAATATGACGACATCGGACAGCGCTATACCGATTCCGGCAATCTGGCCAAGGCCGTGGAGCAATACGGGCTCATCAAGGATAGCCTCAAAGAGCACGATTTGGAGCTCAACCCCGTCATCGACCAATGGTACTTGGGCCGTTTTGCCGACGTCGAGAAGGCGGCGGCCTCGCTTTCCAAAGCCGACAGCAAGGAGGTCTATCTTTTGGCCGCCCGATGCGCGAAGTCCTCGGTCGGCGCCGCGGTATCGGCGATCGATCCTCAGCTTTCCAAGGAAACGCGCCAGGGCTACCAGTCCCAGGCGGCGGATCTGCTCACGAGCATCGGTCGCTACAAAGACGCCGCGGAACTCCTGCGTCTGGCGGCCCGCGGCTCGGCCAATGCCGCCGCGATGGACTACCGCGCCGATCTGCTGTCCTCCACCGGTCACTTCGACGACCGCGCGATCGACCAGAATGACCCTGCGACCGTCGTCAAGGCCTACTACGCTCGCATCTCCGAGGCCAATGGCCGGAATTTTTCCGCTCTCAAGCCTTTGATGATCGAGGCGTGCTACGACCAAATGACGCGAAGCGACCCTCCGTACTCCTTCGGCACCGAATGGAGCTCTTTGATCAATTCGGTCCGCTCCCAAAATTCTTCCATGGTCAACATTATCGATCTCTTGCTGAGCCATTTCGATTTCGAAGTGGCCGGATCGGAAACTACCGGGTATCACGTAGTGGTGAGAAGCCAGCTGTCCCAGAATGGCAAGCTCAACTGCTTTTACCTCGTCAAAGAGAATGGCCGGCTTCTGATCTCGGCGACGTACGCCGGCGCCAGTTCGCTTCCGCCGGCTTTAGGCGCATTTGCGGCTCGCCGCGACTGGGAAACCCTCGGGAATTGGTTGGACTGGATTCGCGCCGACGGCGAGGGAAACGACAATCCGGGTATCGCCGGGTTCCGGGACTTTTGGCCTGAAGGCAGCCCATATGCCGAGACGGTCATCCAGGGCGCCCTGGACTACCTGTCCGCATTGTTCGCGAGCCGGAAAGGCGATTGCGCGGCCGCCCAAAAGCGCTCGAGCGTCGAAACCGGCAAGCGCCGCATAAGTCTCTTGCACGCGCTCGCCGACGGATCTTGGACAACCAAGGATTGGGTCGGCATGGCCGCCGCCAGCGCCGAGCTGCTGGCCGCCGAACCCGGAGAGCCTAGAAACTATAAAAGCCTGATCGAGGGGCTTTTTCGCTCGCATGATTGGAAAGGCCTCGACGATACGATCACGGACCACCTCAAGTCCGATCCTCAGGACGACAATTCTCGCTCGATGCTTCTACACGCTTTTGCCGCCCAAGACGATGTCGCCGCGGTCAAGGGCTACCTCAAGACACCGGGATTGCGTTTGACCGCCTCGGATTACAATCTGGTAGCCTGGATGACGCTCTTTCATCCGGACTCCGCCGATCTGGCCCTGGAGTACGCCCGCAAGGCGGTGAACCTGACCCAGTCGAAGAACGCGGCCTGCCTGAATACCTTGGCTACGCTCTATGCCGAAGCCGGCCGATACGAGGATGCCCGCAAGTTGGTCGACACCTGCCTGGCCTTGCATGTTACCGGCAATCCCGAGTCGGAAGATTGGTATGTAGTCGGAAGGATCGCCGAAGGATATGGATTCCTTGCCTCGGCCCGGCACGCCTACGAGAAGGTCGAAAAACCCTCGGAATCGGAGGCCCTAGGCGTCTGGGAGTTGGCGCAGCGGAGACTGCGGGACATTCCCGGATAAAAGGGGCGCTCTTCATGGAAATTCCTTCAATTTAGCCCTGAGACTCCGCGACCAGGCCAGCTCGCCTTCGTAAAAGGCGGCGCGGTTTTCGTCGATGCTCTTCCAGATCAAAGTCTCTCGCACGCTCCTGCGCGGCGAACCGCGCGCCGGCTCGCCGCCTCCGCTGGCCTCGGCCGCCGCGCCGCGTCGTATCGTCTCGCGGCACATGAGGGCCTGGTCGGCGAGCTGCCGCTCGTAGGAAAAGAGGATGCCGTCGAGCTCTGTTCCCGACAGGCTTGCCGACCAGGCGAGCTGGATGTGGGCGATGCTGCGCAGGATCGGCAGCTCGGGCTCGGACAGCAGCCAGGCCCGCAGCTCCTCTCGGCCCCGCTCCGTGATCGTGTAGACCTTCTTCGCCGGATGCTTCTCCTGCTGGATCACTTCGATGCTCACCGAGCCCGAGCCGTGGAGCTCGACGAGGCTGCCATAGATCTGGTTGTTGTTGCCCGACCAGTGAAAGGAGAGGGCGTCCGCGAAGATTTTCTTGAGCTCGTAGCCGGAAAAGGGCTTCCAGCTCAGGAAGCCGAGGATCGCGAAATGGATGGACATGGCGCCTCCTCCGGCCTACCGCAGCAATTCGACTGCCCGTTCGAGCCGGTCGACGAAGATCACCTTCCCGGTCGTGTTGCTCTCGTAGATGAAATCCCTGAGCGCCGAGCTCGAGACCGCGGAAAAGTCGCCCAGGACCGCAAGGCGACGGCGATAGTTGGAAATCTTCTGAAGGCATTCGCCGGCCAAGCCCGAGCGCAGCTCGAAGAATGCCGGGGCAAGATCCTTCCGGTCCAAGACGATGGTTGGGGCCGGGCTGTTTGTTATAAGCTCGAGGAAGTCCTGAGCGCTCGCTATCCGCTCGCCCTCGTCGAGGATGCAGCGAGCCAGCATTCCCGCTTCCGTAAATAGGTTTTCGAATCTAATCGACACCCTCCCTCCTGCCTCGGCCCTTTGCAGTAGTGTTAGTCTATCAAGTAACTATGTTATACATATCATAGGATACATAGGTGTCAAGTTGCTTTTGAATTGAACAGCTTTAGTTTTAGAATTAATTGTGTTATGATGTTTGTCACAATGAGCGCAAATAGTAACAGTCAGTGAATATCAGCCTAACACTCAATCTGGGGGTATTCGTGAAGAAAGCAGTCTGGGTTATAGCCCTGTCCGGCTTTATCCTGTCGATACAGCTCCCCGCTCAATCCTTGATGAGCAGCCTCGAACTCCAAGCCGTGCCCACTATCAGCATGCCTGCCTCCAGCTCCAACATCTACGCACAGCAATACATC
>CAWHFT010000156.1:0-9753 GCA_963828175.1 uncultured Spirochaetota bacterium | reverse complement strand
ACAATGCATAAGCTGTACAATTCGCGTGATGTAAAACAACAAAGATTCTCCTTAGGAATAAGAAGAGTCGTTCAGGCGACTCTTTTTTTATAGGTATGCAGGAAAGCGAGAAGCTGTTCGCCGAGCTCGAGCCCCTTCTCATGGAGGCCGGACTGAACCTAGTCGACGTGAGCGTAAACCGCCGCAGTGGCGCCGCGCACGTGAGGATGACGGTGTATTCCCCCAAGGGAACGGGCACCGACGAATGCGCCAAGGCGCATCGGATCGCCTACCTCAAGGCGGCGGAAGTCCTCGCTATCAGCGAGCCGAGCCTCGAGGTTTCGAGTCCCGGCATCGAGAGGGTACTGCGCTCGGCCAGGGAATGGTCGATTTTCAAGGGGAAGGGCGTCCGCGTCCTCCTCCGCGGCAGGGAAGAGTGGCTGCGCGGGTGCATCGAGAGCGTCGACGGCGGGGTCGCGACCCTCGCCTGCCCGGGCGGCCCGCGCTCCATAGAGCTCGAGGCAGTATTGAAGGCCCGGCTCGATTCTTCGGATGAGGGCCTTTTGTGAAATGCGGACGCATTTCGCGAAAGCGACGATAACTTGGGCGTTCGCGCTGGCGACCGAAAGGCGCCCGAGCGAAGGCAGAGTCGGTTTCGAAGTAACCGACTTCGAAACCGACTGAGGAGGGAGACTAAGCGATATGGCCTCCGAAATGGCAGAAGCGATAAGTCAGCTCATCAACGAGAAGGGCATCTCCGAGGACCTCATCGTCAAGACGATCGAGGATGCCCTCATGGCGGCATATAAGAAGAAGTACGGCACCAACGAGAACGCCGTCGTCAGGTTCAAGGACAACTACGAGGGCATAGACATCTACGCCAAGAAGACCATCGTCGAGGAGGTCGACGATCCGGTCCTCGAGATCTCGCTCGAGGAGGCGCAGGAGATGGCGGACGGCGCCGAGGTGGGGGACATCCTCGAGCTGCCGGTGGATCCGCACGAGTTCGACCTCCAATCGGTCATGCTCGCCAAGCAGACCACCCGCCAATCTCTCCGCGAGATCTCGAGGGACACCCAGTACGCCGAGTACAAGTCCAAGGTCGGCGAGATCATCATCGGGTATTATCAACGCGAGAAGAACGGCAACATCTTCGTCGACCTCGGCAAGATCGAGGGCCTTTTCCCCAAGAAATACCAGTCCCCGCGCGAGACCTACCACCCTAACGACCGGATCAAGGCGATGATCGTCGAGGTCGAGAAGGGGCGGATGGGCCCCCTCATCATCCTTTCGCGCACTCACGCGGAATTCGTGAGGAAGATTCTCGAGCTCGAGGTGCCCGAGATCTACGACAAGGCCGTGGACGTGTTCAAGATTGTCCGCGAGCCCGGATACCGCACCAAGATCGCCGTGTACTCCAACCGCGAGGACATCGACCCTGTTGGGGCCTGTGTGGGCCTCAAGGGCATACGCATCCAGGCGATCATCCGCGAGCTCGAGGGCGAGAAGGTCGATATCCTCAAGTACGAGATCGACTCCAAGCGCTTCATCCGAAACGCGCTCTCGCCCGCCGAGGTCAAGGACGTCTACATCCTCGACGAGGCCAAGCATCTGGCCCTCGCCGTAGTCGCGGACAGCCAGCTCTCCGTGGCGATCGGCAAGCAGGGCCTCAATGTCAGGCTCGCCAACCGGCTCTGCGACTGGAGCATCGACGTCAAGACCGAGGAGCAATTCCTGCAAATGGACCGCGGCGCCGACCTCAAGCGCGCCGTCTCCGAGCTCTTCGGGGAGGTCGAGCCCGAGGAGCCCGCCTTGATAACCGATCTGCCGGGCATCGAGAGCTCATGGGCAGACGCGCTCGCGGCGGGCGGAGTAAGCTCAGTTGAGGATTTTCTGGCGCTGACCAAGGATGCCCTCGCCGGCATGGAAGGCATTTCCGCGGAGGCGGCCGAGAAAATACAGGCGATCATCGACGAGAACGTCGAGGTAGTCGAGGACGAGAGGGAAGAGTCCGCGGGAGCCGCCCCCGAATCCGCCGATGTCTACGAGTGCCCCGACTGCGGAACGCGCGTAACGCCCGAGATGACGCGCTGCCCGAACTGCGGCGTCGAGCTTAGTTTCGAGTACGAGGACGATTAGGAAGCGTAAAGGGAGCGTATGACGGACAATACCGAGAATCCGCAGAAGAAGGCGAATCTCATAAAACAGCCCAAGGCGCGACCGGCGGCCGGCCCGTCGGCGCCTCAAGAGTCGGAGGATCAGTCCTTTGCGGCCGCGGGAGCTGGTGCATTGGGAGCGCCCGACCACGACGCCTCCGGGGATAAGCGCAAAGTTGTCGTCGTAAAAAAGAAAGTCGTCCTCAAGAAACCCCAGGCGCGCGTCGTGGCTCATCACGAGGAAGGCGCGTCTCCGGCGGAAGAGAAATCCGCGCTGCCGGCTTCCGATCGTCCGCAGACCGCCGAATCCGAAACGCGGAGGGCCGAGGCCTCCCGCCTCGGGACGGCGTCCGTCGAGGCTCCGCGCGCGACAGATGCGCCTCAGGCCCAAGTCGCGACGCGCGTCGACGCTCCTCGAGTCGAGGCCCCTCGCGCCGAGGCGCCGCGAGACGCGCGGCCCCAGATGCCGCGTCCATCCGGAGCTCCACCCGCCGCGGGAGACCGATCGGCTCCCAGGCCGACCTACGGCGACCGTCCTCCCCGACCCCCCATGGGCAACGGTTCGGACAGGACGTACGGTCCAGGCGGCTCGCCATCGAGCCAGCGTCCTGGCGGATACGGCGATTCCCGATATCCATCCACCGACCGGTCATACGGTTCCGGGCCCGGTTCCGGGGCGGGCCAGTCTTCAGGCTCTCGTTCAGGCTACCAAGGCAGTTCTCCCAGGCCCGGCTATCAAGGCCAGGGCGGTGGTTATCAAGGCAGCTCTCCCCGCCCGGGCTACCAAGGCCAGGGCGGCGGATATGGAGGCGCTGGAGGCGGACGTCCCGGCGGCTATCAAGGCCAGGCCCCGAGCGGCGGCGGATACGGGGCTCCTCGTCCGGGCGGATACCAAGGCGGCTACGGCGGCCAGCACACGGGCGGCTACCAAGGCCAAGGCGGCTACGGCGGATCTTCGGGCGCCCCTCGTCCTGGCGGATACCAGGGCGGCTACGGGGCCCAGCGTCCCGGCGGCTATGGGGCGCAACGACCCGGCGGCTATGGTGGCGGGCCCGGGCGGCCGGGCGGCTATGGCGGACCAGGCCGTGGAGGCCCGGGCGGCCGAGGTGGACCAGGCTCAGGCCCGCCTCCCCTCACCGGCAAGACTGCGGCTCGCAAGCCGCTTTCCAGGCGCAAGCCTTCGTTCAACAAGCGCGAGGACGAGGCCGAGAAGGCCCTCCAGCTCAAGAAGAAGGCCGAAGCCCGAGCGATGGCGATCCCCAAGGAGATCGACATCATGGAGAATATCTCCGTCTCGGAGCTCGCCAAGAAGATGAACATCAAGCCGGCGGAGCTCATCGCGAAGTTGATGGCCCTCGGCGTCATGGCGACGATCAACCAGAAGATCGACGCCGACACAGCGACCATCCTCGCCGAGGAATACGGCTGCGCAGTCCATATAGTCTCGCTTTACGACGAGACGGTTATCGAGAAGGCGGAGGACAAACCCGAGGAACTCATCCACCGAGCGCCGATCGTCACGGTCATGGGCCACGTCGATCACGGAAAGACCAAGCTCCTCGACGCGATCCGCAAGACCGACGTCGTCGCTGGCGAGTTCGGCGGGATCACGCAGCACATCGGCGCCTACCAGGTCGAGACGCCCAAGGGCAGGATCACCTTCCTCGATACCCCTGGCCATGCGGCCTTCACGAAGATGCGGGCCCGCGGCGCCGATATCACCGACATCGTCGTCCTCGTCGTCGCCGCGAACGACGGCGTAATGCCCCAGACCCGCGAGGCCATCGACCACGCCAAGGCCGCCAAGGTCCCGATTATCGTCGCCATCAACAAAGTCGACCTGCCCGAAGCCAATGTGGACCGGGTCAAGACCCAGCTCTCTGAGCTGGGCTTGCAGCCCGAAGAGTGGGGCGGCACCACGATCTTCTGCGAGATCTCGGCGCTCAAGAAGCAGGGCATCCCCGAGCTCCTCGACGCCATCCTGCTTCAGGCCGAAGTCCTTGAGCTCACCGCCAATCACACGCGGCGGGGCGAGGGCAAGGTCATCGAGTCGCGCATCGATCAGGGCCGAGGCATCGTCGCCACGGTGATCGCCCAGCGAGGGAGCCTCCATATCGGCGATTCATTCGTCGCGGGCATCTTCCCCGGCAAGGTGCGGGCGATGTTCAACGACAAGGGCGAGCGCATCGACGAGGCCCCACCGTCCATGCCCGTCGAGATCATCGGTTTCGAGGGCATGCCCAATGCGGGCGATCCCTTCGAGGCGGTAGCGGACGAAAAATTCGCCCGCGCCATCTCGGACAAGCGGCAGGAGCTCAAGAAGTACGAGGAAGTGAAGAACGTAAAGAAGGTCACCCTGGACAACCTCTACAGCACCATCAAGGCCGGCGACGTCCAGGAGCTCAAGGTCCTCATCAAGTCCGACGTCCAAGGTTCCGCGGAGGCTCTCCGTGGCCTCCTCGAGAAGCTGTCGACGGCCGAGGTGCGGCTCAATGTGCTTCGTGCGGCGGCCGGAGCCATCACCGAGGACGACGTCATGCTCGCCGTCGACCTCCGACGCCATCGTCATCGCCTTCAACGTGAGGCCGAGCCCCGCCGCCAAGCTCCTCGCGGACCGCGAGAAAGTGGACATCCGGAAGTACAACATCATCTATCGCGCCGAGGAAGAGATCCGCAAGGCGATGGAAGGCATGCTCGCGCCAGACATCAAGGAGCAGGAGATCGGCAAGGTCGAGGTGCGCGAGATATTCAAGGTGCCCAAGATCGGCATCGTCGCCGGCTCTTTCGTCCTCGAGGGCGCTGTCAGGCGCAACTGCCAGGTCCGCGTCATCCGCGAATCCGTCGAGGTCTTCCATGGCAAGATCAACTCCCTGAAGAGATTCAAGGACGATGCGAGGGAAGTCCTCTCCGGCTTCGAGTGCGGCATCGGCATCGAAGACTGCAACGACCTCAAGGTCGGCGACATTCTGGAAGTCTTCGAAACCGTCGAGGTCGCGCGCACGCTGAGCTCCCCCGTCAGGGCCGAAGGCGGGGCCGTCAAGGCCGCCGAAGCCGCGAGCGGCCAGGGAAGCGACAATGGACGAGATAAGGCGTAGGCGGGTCGAGGAGCAGCTCCGCGACGTTATCGCCGCGCTCATTCTCGGAGGCCAAGTCAAGGATCCCCGCGTCGGCCCCTTCGTTTCGATCACTAGAGTCGAGGCTGCGCGGGACCTCTCAGACGCTAAAGTCTACGTCTCGGCCTTTCCGGCGGGCGAGATTCCCGGCGAGAGCAGCGGCGGCAAGCCGGCGTCGGACAGCGGCGAAGCTGCCCTCGATCTCGCAGTAGCAGGGCTCGCGAACGCGTCGGGCTTCATTCAGTCCCAGGTCGCCAGGAGGATGAAGACGAGATTGACCCCTCGTCTCCACTTCATCGCCGACAAAGGCATCAAAGCGGGCTTCGAGCTCAACGAGAGGATGAAGGGACTGTTCTCGTGAAGCCTGACGCGGGAACCGGCCCCGTTCTGGACTGGCGCTCCTCCGCAAGCCCGAAGGCATCACCTCTTTTCAAGCCCTGTCGCCGGTCAAGCGCGCCTTGGGCTCGGGCAAGGTTGGTCATGCCGGACGCTCGACCGCTTCGCTCGCGGACTCCTTGTGGTGCTCACCGGTTCATATGCGCGGCTGACTTCCTACGCGATGTCCGGGCAGAAGCGGTATCGAGGCCTGATCGCCTTCGGTTCCGAGACGGACACCCTCGATCCGGAGGGCCACGTGATTGCGGTGGCCCCTCCTCCATCTGAAAAAAGCCTGATCGAGGCCTTGCCGGCTTTCAGGGGCTCGATCATGCAGAGCCCACCTGCGTACTCTGCCGTCCATGTCGGCGGCAAACGGGCCTACCAGATCGCTCTCGATGGCGGAGTGCCCGGCGTCAAGGAAAGGAAGGTCGAGATTTTCGAGCTCGCGCTCGTATCCTACGATGGAGTCGAGGCAATGCTCGACATTTGCTGCTCGAGCGGCACGTATATCCGCTCCCTCGCGCGCGACATCGCGGCGGCCTGCGGGTCCAGGGCCCATCTCCGAGCATTGGAGCGCTTGTCGATAGGCCCTTTCAGGGTCGACGACTCCGTCGATCCATCCGCCTTCGACCCCCGACCGACTTGCGCGCGCTTGTGTGGGGAAGCCGCGGCGCTGGGTCTCAGGATCGTCGGACTCCACGATCGGGAGACCGTAACGCTTTTTCGCAACGGCGGCCGGATCGAGCCCGAGGCCTTTTCCATCTTGGACGCCGGTACGCAGCGCGCTCGGTAGCGAGGTCGCTGCATTTGGCCGCGATGACGACCTGCTAGGCATCGTCCGGCTAGAGGCGGAAGGCCCCGAGATACCTCGTCTGTTCTTCCGACGGGCGCCGAAACCATTTCCGCGGAGAGACGCGGTGAAGGTCCTTGACCTGGGACGAATTCCGATCGGGGCGAGCCGCTTCTCCGATCGCATCGGTCGATCGGGGTCTTCGACGGCCTCCACATAGGCCACAGGGAACTCATAGCCCGAGTCCGCGGGAGGACGGGGCTATGCCGACCGTGATCACTTTTCCGAAAACCCCAAAAAGCTGCTAAGCCCCGAGAGCTTCGACGGAGGGCTTTCGACCCTGGCGCAGAGGCTTTCTCTCTTCGAGTTCGATGGGCGTCGATCTCACCGTGCTGATTGACTTTTCCGGCGATTTCAGTAAACTGCCAGGAAGGCAATTCCTTTCGTTGCTTAGCGAAAGCGGATATCTCCGCTACCTCGCTGGTGGGCAGCGATTTTCGTTGCGGTTCCGGTCTCGATACCGATGCGCAGGACATTCGTGAATTCTGCCGGGCGCGCTCTATCGGCGTCGAGCTTTTAAGCGCTGTGCATTGGGCGGGGCATCCAGTAAGCTCGAGCAGGATACGGAAGGCGATCGTCGCCGGACAGATCGAGGAGGCAGCGCACATGCTCGGGCGGCCGTACGAGATCGATCTCCGGGGATCGAGCGGTCAGGCTTCGGGCCCGATTTGTTCCGATCGGCGGCCAGGCGAGCCCGCCGCCGGGCCCGTACTTGTGCCGGCTTTCCTACGAGGGTGGAGATTCGCCGGGAGAGCGTGTCGCCGTGCTGGGCGCCGACGGTTCCTGGACGCTTCCCCCGAGTCGTCTCGCCTCGGCCGGGCGGCGGGTGTGCGTTTGCTTAGAAAGGTATCAAGAGAGTAGAAGGAGATATAGAAGATGGCGTTGACCAAAGAGGACAAGGCCCGGGTCGTGCTCGAGCATGGAAAGAGCGAAAAGAACACCGGCGCCGCCGAGACTCAGATCGCCCTCCTGAGCGAGCGAATCACCATGCTCACCGAGCATTTCAAGGTCCATAAGAAGGACACCAATTCGAGGCGAGGCCTTCTCAAGCTCGTAGGCCAGCGCCGCCGCCTGCTCAAGTACCTGCAGCGCACGAACTTGACCGGCTATCGTGAGCTCATCGAGAAACTCGGAATCCGCAAGTAGCGTCCGAACACCCTCGGCTCGCGCTACGATGCGAGCCGAGGGGCCTGTTTGCGTGAGCGCACACCAAGAAGGAAAATATGGTACACAAGTTATCCTGTAAGATCGGCGACGAGGAACTGGTCCTCGAAACCGGGCGCATGGCCAAGCAAGCCAACGGCGCCGTATTCGCCACGTGCGGCGGCTCCGCGGTGATCGCGACCGCCTGCTGTTCCTCCGAGGCCAAAGAGGGGCTCGACTTTGTCCCCCTCACTGTCGAGTACAACGAGAAATTCTACGCCGCCGGCAAGATCCCCGGCGGTTTCGTCAAGCGAGAGACCAGGCCCAAGGACCGCGAGATCCTCGTGTCGCGCATCATCGACCGTCCGATGCGGCCGCTCTTCGACAAGTCCTTCGGACGAGAGCTCCAGGTCGTGCCGACCTGCATCTCCTTCGATGGCGTCGTGCCGCCGGACATCATCGGCCTTATCGCCGCGAGCGCGGCCGTTCACATCTCCGACATCCCCTTCGCCGGGCCTATCGCCGGCGTGCGCGTGTGCCTGGTCGACGGAGCCTACGTCATCAACCCGACCCAGGACCAGATCAAGAAGTCCAAGCTCGAGATCGTCGTCGCCGGTACCGCACAGGGCATCACGATGGTCGAGGGCCACGCCTCCGAGGCCTCCGAGGAGGAGATGCTCGGCGCTATCGAAGTCGCCAAAAAGCCGATCTCGGAGATTTGCGGACTCATCGTCAAGCTTCGCGAGCTCGCCGGCAAGGAAAAGCTTCCGCTGTCGCCCCTCAAGGTCGAGCTCCAGAAGGCCGCTGAGATCCGGGCGTACGCCCATGAGCTCCTGTCCAAGGCCCTCTTCACGAAGGTCAAGCAGGAGCGCTACGCCGCAGTCGGCGTCGCCATAGAGGACGCCAAGGCCAAGTTCGCCGACATCCTCATCGACGACACACAGAAGAAGCTCTTCGCCGCCCTTATGGAGGATCTGCAGTACGAGATCCTGCGCGGAGGGATCCTAGACAAGGGTATCCGCGTCGATGGCCGAGGCACCGAGGACATCCGCCCCATCGCCTGCGAGATCAACGTCCTCAAGCGCACTCACGGCTCCGCCCTGTTTACCCGCGGAGAGACGCAGGCTCTCGGCGTCACCACGCTGGGCACGGTCTTCGACGAGCAGATCCTCGACGACATCGAGGGCGACCGGCGCGACCGCTTCATGCTCCATTACAATTTCCCGCCCTTCTCCGTCGGCGAGGTTGGCAGGCTCGGGACGGGGCGCCGCGAGATCGGCCACGGCCACTTGGCCCGCCGCGCGATCGAGGAAGTGCTGCCGACCAAGGAGCAGTTCCCCTACACCATCCGCGTCGTGTCCGAGGTCCTCGAGTCCAATGGCTCCTCCTCGATGGCTACGGTTTGCGCCGGGACCTTGTCCCTGCTCCAGGCCGGAGTGCCCCTCAAGATGCCCGTGGCCGGCATCGCGATGGGCTTGATCACCGAGGGCACGCGCTACGCCGTGCTCTCCGACATCCTCGGCGACGAGGACCATCTCGGCGACATGGATTTCAAGGTGGCTGGCTCCACGAGGGGCATCACCGGCTTTCAGATGGACATCAAGATCGCCGGCGTCTCAACGGAGATACTGGAGAAGGCTCTGGCCCAGGCCAAGCGCGGCCGGCTGCATATCCTCTCGATCATGGAGCAGACGATCTCGACTCCATCCGCGGAGATATCCGAATACGCGCCCAAGGTGGTGACAGCCAAGGTTGACGTCGAGAAGATCGGCGCGATCATCGGGCCGGGCGGCAAGAACATCAAGGCGCTCTGCGAGATGTTCAATGTCAAGATCAACGTGGACGACGACGGATCGGTGACGATCTATGGCGCCAACCAAAAAGCCGCGTACGACGCCAAGGACGCGGTCATGGGCATAGTCGAGGACCCGATCACCGGCACGATCTACGAGGGCACCGTCAAGCGAGTGATGGACTTCGGCGCCTTCATCGAGATTCTCCCCGGCAAGGAAGGACTCTGCCACATCTCGCGGCTCTCCAAGACACCGCATCGAGAAGGTGACGGACGTCGTCCACGAAGGCGACAAGATCAAGGTCAAGCTGCTCGAGGTCGACAGGCTCGGCCGTCTCAATC
>CAWHFT010000155.1:0-9220 GCA_963828175.1 uncultured Spirochaetota bacterium | reverse complement strand
CACCAATTGGCTCTGCCGGAATCGAGCGTGGCCAGGCTGTTAACGCATCGTCCAAGGCGATGAGATCACTTCGCACGGCTTCCCCAAAAATTCTGTTTAACAGGGCCATCAAACCCACGAAAAACCCCCATGCCCCCTGGAACTACCCCGACCTCACGCCGTTCAACCGTGCAAACAGATAGCACACAGTGTGCCCAGCATGGCAACTCCAACAGTGAACCACGTTACGTAATCGGGGATTACTCCGCTGTGCAGCCTCAGCTGATCCTCTTCAGCCGACTGATCTGGCTTGGCGCTCGTAACCGGGGTTTTTGCTGCGCCAGTGAGTATGGCCGCGCCGGTGCGCGCCTTCCGTCTTCAGCCTCTCGCGATGGGCATCGGACGAACGCGGGCCGTGAGGGCGACGCTCCTCGCTCCGGCCGTGCGAAGCCGCGCTATGTTGCGAGGGGCTGCGCGGCTGAGGGCCACGGGAAACGGGGGCATGCGAGGGCGAGCCATGAGGGCCCGTCCTCCCCGCCTGGCGGGCACCTTCCTTTTGATGGCCGCCTTTTTGGGTTGGCCGGTTGGGTCGGGGCTGAGCATTAGTCGCGGGCGCGTCGTCGGCAGAAGTGCCGGCCGCTGCGCCTTGCGGCGGACTTTCGGATGTCTTAGCGGCCTTGCGCCGATCGCGCCTGCGTTTGGACCGGCTCTTCCTCGTTGCGGACTGCGGCTCTTCTGTACCCTGCCCACCACCGGCCGAGGACGAGTCGTCTGCTTGAGGAGGATGATCGTCGAAGAGAGTGCCTTGTGCCGAGTCCCGCTCGGCGCTTCGTTTGGACGGGCGTCTTCTCGGACCCCCATGGCGGCCGCTCGGAGTTTTCTTGTCCTCGTGCCCGTCGGGGGTCTCGGAACCGCTCTCTTCTCGCGCGGGATCTCAGCCCGCGGATCGCCGGCCTCTTTTGAGGACCTGGAGCGTTTTCTCACGTTGAGGCGACTATATCACCCTTGCGCCTCTCCTACAATACGGCGCGAGTTTGAGCCAGAACGGATTGGTTGTGATCATCAAGGATGCTTATGATTGCATCCTGGAACGCTTCGGGTTCCTCAAAATTGGGGGAATGGGCTGACCCCTCGAACCAGAATATCTTCTTGGACGGAGCCGAGATGGACGCGCAATAACTCTCCACCAGGGAGAATGGAGTATTGTAATCGTGCCTACCGACGCAAAAGTAAACCGGTATTCGGAACGCGGCCGCCTGGGTCGTGAAATCGATCTCCATCAATGCCTCTCGCCAGAGCAAATCGAGGGATCTGCGCATTCCGGGGATATAGCAGAGCTTATCAATTATGCTGTATTCGGGAGCGCTCAGGACAATCTTCGAATATTGAAGGAAGCCTCCGTCACCGAATGAGGATCCGCCGAAGTCTAGATAGTAGCGCTGCGTGAATAAGCCCTTGAGCGGCTCGCGATAGAGGCCTCTTACGGGTTCCCCGATCTGGAGCAGCCGGCGCTGAGCGCGCTTATTACCACGGCGCATCGCTTCATCAACTGTGAAGCGATAACAGAGGCTTTCGTTCACGTTCATGTTAACGATCTGACCTATCCCGATATAGGCGAGATAGTTTTCCGGATGGGCCAGAACGGCGAGGACGCCTAAGGCGCTACCCCAAGAATGCCCCATCAGGTATATCCGCTTCTGGTCGAATCGTTTCTTAAGAAGATCAGTCAGCTCGATGAGGTCTGAGAGAAATTGTCCGATATTCATCTTTGCCGTATTCTTGCCGGAGGAATACGACTTGCCCGCGCCTCGCTGGTCCCATACTACGACTGTAAAGCGGTTCTCCAACCGGGGATTGAATTTGCGGACGAGTGCTATTTCTGCCGATCCGGGCCCACCATGCAAAAAAAGAAGGACAGGATTATCCCTGTCGCGAGATCGTATGGAAATCCATTGTTTGTCGCCGCCTAGGGTTACAGCCTCAAGAGATTTGATCATGGATACGTCCCTATAGGCTCAAGATCACTTTGCCCGACTCGCCCGACAGCATGGCGTCGAAGCCTTTTTGGAAATCGTCGAAGGCGAAGCGGTGGGTTATCACGCTGCTGATGTCGAGGTGCGAGCGGATCATCGCCTCCATCTTGTACCAGGTCTCGAAAATCTCGCGGCCGTAGATCCCCTTCACGAACAGCCCCTTGAAGATGACCTTGTCCCAGTCGATCGCGGTGCCGTTGGGGATGAGGCCGAGGAGGGCCATCCGCCCGCCGTGATACATCGTGTCGAGCATCTGCGTCAGGGCGAGGGGCTCCCGGACATCTCGAGGCCGACGTCGAAGCCGCCGACCATGCCGAGCTCCTCCATGCGTAGCCTTCAGGTCCTCGCGGGCGACGTTGACGACTCGGTCCGCGCCGAGCGGTCTGGGCGAGGGCGAGGCGAAAATCGTTGACGTCGGTCACGACCACGTTGCGGGCGCCGTTGTGGCGGCAGATGGCCGCGGCCATGCAGCCGATGGGGCCGGCGCCGGTTATCAGTACGTCCTCGCCGACCATGTCGAAGGAGAGGGCCGTGTGGGTCGCGTTGCCGTACGGATCGAAGATAGCGGCGATCTCGTCGCTCACGCTCGGGATGCAGGCGCCAGACGTTGCTCGCCGGCACCGAGACGTACTCCGCGAAGCAGCCGTTCCTGTTAACGCCGATGCCGACGGTGTTCGGGCAAAGATGGCGCTTGCCCGCCTTGCAGGCCCTGCATTCCCCGCAGACGATATGGCCCTCGGCGGAGACGCGCTCGCCGACCTTCCAGTCCTCGACCTCCGCCGCCCAGCTCGACTATCTCGCCGACGAACTCGTGGCCGATGGTCATCGGCGTCCGTATCGTCCGTTCGGGCCCAGTCGTTCCACTCGTAGATGTGGACGTCGGTGCCGCAGATTGCGGTCTTCTTCACTTTGATGAGTACGTCCTTGGCGCCGACGGGAGGAACGGGGACATCCTCCATCCAGATGCCGATCTCGGCGCTTTTTCTTGACGAGGGCTTTCATCTTGCTGTTAGTATAGGCGTAAGGAGTCGAAATGGAAAAGGACGAGCCGATGGCTTCGGCAAGGCCCCTCGTGGCGCTCTCCATGGGCGACCCGGCGGGGATAGGCCCCGAGATTTGCGCCCGCGCCCTGGCCGACGAGTCCGTCCGCAGGCAGGCGCGCTGCGTGCTCTACTGCGATGCGCGGGTCATGCAAAAGGCCGCCTCCCTCGTCGGCGTGGGACCCGAGCGATTGGGGCGACGCGAGGCTGGTCGACCTCGCCAACGCCGATCCCGCCTCTTTCGTCCCTGGAGCGATCTCCGCCGCCTGCGGGACGCGCCGCGTGGGAATATGTCGAGGCCGCCGCCCGCTCGCCCTGGCCGGCGACTCGGGGGCAGGGCCGGGCGGTCGTCACGGCGCCGATCAACAAGGAGTCGATTTCCGCGGCGGGAGTTCCCCATATCGGCCACACCGAGATGCTCGGCGCCATCGCCGGCGTCGACGATCCGCTCACGATGTTCGAGACCCTGGGCCTCCGCGTCTTCTTCCTCACGAGGCACGTGTCGCTCCGCAAGGCCTGCGAGCTCGTCACGAAGGATCGTCTCGTCGATTACCTCGAGCGCTGCCAGGGAGCTCTCGCGGACCTCGGCCTGAAAGGGGACCTCGCCGTCGCGGGCCTCAATCCGCACTGCGGCGAGCACGGCCTCTTCGGCGACGAGGAGGGCCGCGAGATAGCGCCCGCCATAGCCGAGGCACGCTCCCGAGGCCTGGCCGTCGTCGGGCCCATCGGCGCCGACTCGGTATTCCATCTCGCCAAGATCGGGCGCTTCGCAGCGGTCCTCTCGCTCTACCACGACCAGGGGCATATCGCCTGCAAGACCCTCGATTTCGAGCGGACGGTGTCCCTCACCCTCGGCCTCCCTTTCCTGCGGACGAGCGTGGACCACGGTACGGCCTTCGACATCGCGTGGAAGGGCCAGGCGAGCGCCGTCAGCATGGTAGAGGCGATCCTGTCGGCGGCCCGGCACGCGCCGGCCTATTCAGCGAAGCTGCCGCGGCGGTAGCCTTTCAAGGAAGAAGCCGATGTAGGCGGGAAATACGATTTTCCGTGGCGCGTGCGCGACCGCCTTGGCGACCAGAAGCTGCGGAAGCAGAGGGCCTCCCGCAGTCAAGAAAGCGATGAGGCCGATCAGGACGGGGCTGGAAGTGAAATGGGCTCCTGGCGGATGGTCCGCCTGCTTGGGCTCTCGTCGTCTTTTTCATTCTCTACGCGTGGCATTGCGGAGGCGCCGGAGTCATCATAGGACGGCAATTTCAGGCGTTTCCTCATCAGCCAGAGCCTTACGGCCCTGAGCGGCATGGCGTCCGGTTTTTTTCTCGTCCACGCGGTCCGCGTCGGGAGTCTCAACGACGCGCAAGCCGGCGCCTTCACGATCTGGTTGCAGGCGGGCCTCGCTCTGGCGAATCTCGGCTTCGGTTTTTTGGCCGACCGATTCGGACACCGAAGAGGCTTGGAATGGGGCCTCCTGCTCAATGTCGGCTCGCTTCTTTTGGCCTGGCTCCTAGCCGCTCCTTGGGCATTTTCGTTGATTTTCTTCCTGAGAGGGGCGATGAGCGCCGCGCAGTTTATCTCGGGAAGCGCATTGGCCTACGAGTTCAGCGCGGCGGAGAATCGGGCCGTCTATCTCGGACTCGCCAACACGATGCCGGGTATAATAGGCGCCCTCCATCAGCGCAGCGGTGGCAGCGGCCGGCTGGATTGTCTACCGTTTCGGGGTGAGCGATCCTCGCGGCGCGCGCAATTGCGCCTGATGCCGACGCGGTGCTAGACTGCTTCAGAGAAACCATTTAATCGGGATCGACAGGAAAACTAATGTCGAACGAGGCTCAGGCGCGTCTTCTAATCAACCACAAGCTCGTCGAAGCCGGATGGCTTCTCGTGGATCGGGATGGAATCCCGGCCAACGTCCACGTCGAGTGCGAGACCGAGCTCCAAGCCGACGGCGATCGACCGAAGAAGGGCTTCGCCGATTATCTGCTGTTCGACTCGAGGGGCTTCCCGCTCGCCGTGCTCGAGGCGAAAGCGACCCATATCGAGCCGCTCTCAGCGAAGGAGCAGACGCGGGACTACGCGAAAGGCCAGCACATCCGCTTCGCCTATCTTTCCAACGGGGAGAAGCACTATTTCTGGGACATCCTGACCGGCAATCCTCAGGCGATCGAAGCTTTCCACTCGCCGGCCGCACTCGAGGCCCTCGCCTCTGCCGGCGTCGCGAAGGGCGCGGCGGGAAGGGGCGGTTCGTCGTTAAGGGGCGGGCGCCTCGTCGATCCGGCAGCCTCTCGCAACGCGATGGCCGCCGAGGCGGTGAGCGCCGACTACATCGCGCGAAGCCAGATGGCCGACTACGACGAGCGCGGCGGCTGGAAGCGCGCGGAAGAGCGCGAGGCTTTCAAGAAAGAGAACAAACTCTGCTTCCTCAGGCCGTATCAGCTCCGGGCTATCGAGGCGGTGCAGGCCGCCGCGCGAGAAGGCAAAACGCGCTTTCTTCTCGAGATGGCGACCGGCACGGGCAAGACCAAGACGTGCGCCGCAATTATCAAGCTTTTCCTACGGAGCGGAGCTGCGAATCGCGTCCTCTTCCTCGTCGACCGGCTCGAGCTCGAGGATCAGGCCGAAAAGGCCTTCCTCGAGACGTTGGCGAAGGACGCGCACACGGTCATCTTCAAGCGCAAGCGCAAGGACTGGCGCAAGGCGGAGATCGTCGTGAGCACGGTCCAGTCCTTCCTCGCCCAAGAGCGCTACCGCGAGGAGTTCAGCCCGGCCGACTTCGGCCTCGTGATCTCCGACGAGGCGCATCGATCCATCTCCGGGGAGGCGCGCGCGGTCTTCGAGTACTTCCGCGGCTTCAAGCTCGGCCTGACGGCGACGCCTCGCGACCTCTTGCGCGGCGTCTGGGCTCAGGGCGAGAAAATACCCATGGAGTTCGAGCTCGAAAAGCGCGCGTGGCTCGACACCTACCATATCTTCGGCTGCGATTCGGGTATACCGACTTTCCGCTACGGTCTCCTCGAGGGCGTACGAGAAGGCTACCTCGTCAACCCGACCGTCCTCGATTGCCGCACCGAGAAGACGACGAAGCTTCTCTCGGAGCAAGGCCTGGTCTTCAAGGCGACCGACGACGAAGGCAACGAGACCGAAGAGAGCTACCGCGGGCGCGACTTCGAGCGAAGCTACTTCTCGGACGATACCAATCGCGCCTTCGCCCGCACCTTCATGGACCACGCGCTCCACGATCTGTTGAGCGACGAGATCGGGAAGAGCCTGGTATTCTGCGTGAGCCAAGCCCATGCCGCCAAGATGGCCAACCTCCTCAACGAGGAGGCGCGCATTCGCTTTCCCGGCAGGTACCAATCCGATTTCGCGCTGCAGGTCACGAGCCAGGTCGCGAACGCCCAGGACATGAGCGTCGCCTTCTCCAACAACAAGCTCGGCGGCAAGACGAGCTTCCTGCGCGATTACGATTCCTCGCGAACGCGAGTCTACGTCACGGTCGCGATGATGACGACGGGCTACGACTGCGACGACGTGCTCAACGTGGCCCTCATGAGGCCGGTATTCAGTCCATCGGACTTCATCCAGATGAAAGGCCGAGGCACGCGAACGCGGAGCTTCTCGTGGATCGATCCGGTCACTCGCCGCGAGAGGAAAGAGGATAAGAAGACCTTTCATTTCTTCGATTTTTTCGCGAACTACGAGTTCTTCGAGACCGAGTACGACTACGAGGCGATCCGCGAACTCCCCTTGAGCTCCGGCAAAAGCGACGTCGTCACCGATCCGCCGCCGGGGGTCAAAGGCGCCCAGGACACTTCGCCTGACACTCTGAAATCTGCGATCTATATCGAGATTGGCCTTGCGGGCATGAAGATCGACCGCATGTTCTTCCAGGAATTTCAGAGCGAGGTCCGTCGGGACGTGGACATCGCTCGCGCCGCCGCAAAGGACGATTGGGAGGCAGTGCTCCGCTTTATCAACGAGCGCATGCTCCGCCGCCGGCGCGAGGAGGCCGCCGACTCCGGCCCCGAGCGCGACCGCGCCCTGGAGCTGCTGCGCAAGCTCGTCGACAGCCGCGACGAGGAGAGCCTCTCCGACCTCTTCTCGCGGCTCTTCGGCCGGTCCATCCGCCTCTCGTGGCGCGACAAGCTGCTCGACGAGGCCTTCGAGCGCTTCGTCCGCCGCCACGAGCCCGAGCCGGCCGAGCTCGAGGACCTGCGCTTCTTCTTCAAATCCTACGTCGGCGAGAAGCGCATCCGCGAGATCATAGACGGCGGCCGATTGCCCGAGCTCAACACGACCTCGCTTACCACCGAGGCTCTGAAGCGCCTGCCGCGCTGGCGGGAGATAGTCCGCGAGATCAAGGACGAGGTGGACCTGGAGAAGTTCGGAGCGTGAGGCGCAATAGACAATCCCATCGGGCGCGGGTACACTTTACTCATGGGGGAAACCAAGGCCGAGAAACTGACGATCCACATCACAGGCGAGACCTCGCCGGAGCTCATGGGAGTAGGGGACTTGGCAGAACTATTGCAAGCCCTCGAGCAGTCGATCCTCTCCATCGTCCAGCGGGACTCATCCGAAGCCGTGGGCGCCGAGAAGATGGCCCTCGTCGCTATCGGTGCCGGAAGCATAAACCTAGCTTTTTTGCTACCTCTCTCTTACTTGCCATCTGTTTCGCTCCTCGGTTCTCGGATTGGGACTGGCGATATTTCCGACTTGCCAGATCGGAGCAGGCGAGCCGTACTCAGTCTCAGCAGATGGTGTCGTATGCGGGCACTCACGGTCGACGTGCAGGTTGGCGCGTCGAGGATCGCCTCGATCACGCCCGATCTCGAACTTAAGTTCGAGGAGGCGCCGCATATTCGGGGCACTACCGAGTTGTACGGCAAGGTGCACTCGGTAATGGGCGGTGACCGGCCCTCGTTTAAGCTCAGGCTCCTCGCGGGGGACCTTCTCTCCTGTGCGTGCAGCGAGGAACTCGCGCGGCAGGCGGGGAAGTACCTCTATCGCAAGGTCAAGGCAGTAGGAATCGCGAAGAACAACGTCTCCACCGGCGAGATAAGCTCGTTCGAGGCGACCGCGCTGGCTCTTGCGGAACACAAAGTCTCGGAGGCCTTCGAAGCGATTCGAAAAGAATATGGCAGTGTCTTCGACTCACTTGATGTAGACCAGTTCATGAAACAGGTTAGGGGCGACTAGATATGCCGGATTTGATGCCTCCCATAGATCAACCAGAATTCGATTTGTAAAGGCGATACCCATGCTCGACTCCGATACCAAGCGGCGCATAGACGCCTGCCGCGACATACTGGTGGGCAAGCTGCCCGACCCCAAGAGCCAGGTGGAGCAGATCACGCTGGCCCTCATGTACAAGTTCATGAACGACATGGACCACGAGGCCGTGGACTTGGGCGAGAAGCGGCTCTTCTTCGCCAAAGAGCACGAGCAATATGCCTGGGACAGCATCATCGATCAGCGTTTGCCCGGGGTCGAGCGCATCAAGCTCTACGCCGACGGCATCGAGGCGGTGAACAAGAACCCTCGTGTACCTGAGCTCTTTCGCGAGATCTTCAAGAACGCACTTCCTGCCCTACCGGGACCCCGAAACCTTCAACCTCTTCGCGAAGGAGATTTCCGGCTTTCGCTACGAGCACAGCGAGGACCTCGGCGACGCCTTCGAGTACCTCTTGTCGATCATGTCGAGCCAGGGCGACGCGGGGCAGTTCCGCACGCCCGGCACGTCATCGACTTCATGGTCGAGGTGGTGGCGCCGCGCTTGGGCGAGAAGGTCCTGGACCCCGCCTGCGGCACCGCCGGCTTCCTCATAGCCGCCTACAAGCATATGAAGAAGGCGGCGGGCAAGCTCACGCCCCGCAAGCTCGAACAGCTCCACGGCTCGATCGAGGGCTACGACATCAGTCCCGACATGGTGCGGCTCTCGCGAGTGAACCTCTACCTCCACCAGTTCGCCGAGCCCGCCGTGTTCGAGTACGACACGCTGAGCGACGAGGCGCGTTGGGGCGAAAAGGCCGACGTCATCATGGCCAACCCCGCTTGACCCCCAAGGGCGGCATCAGGCCCCATCGCAGGTTCGCGATCCAGGCCAAGCGCTCCGAAGTCCTCTTCGTCGACTACATACTCGAGCACCTCTCCTCGGATGGACGGGCGGCCGGC
>CAWHFT010000154.1:0-17116 GCA_963828175.1 uncultured Spirochaetota bacterium | reverse complement strand
GAAAAAAAGGACACGATGAGATAGAGAAGAGCGTGCACGGCCTGGCGCTGCAGGACAACGGCTACGGTGGAGGCGACTGCGACCAGTGCCGCGATGGCGAGCAGGCCGTTCATGGCAGGAGGCTCCTCGGGTCCACCGGCTCGCGCCGCTTGCCGGCGGCCTTCTCGTCCGGCTTGACCCCAGCCTCGCCGTAGAAGTCGTACCCCGGATACTTGCCCTCTCCCGAGACCAGGAGGTCTTCCTTTTCGTAGACGAGGTTCTTCCTCTGGAACTCGCTCATCTCGTAGTCCGGCGTGAGCTGGATCGCGTAGGTGGGGCAGGCCTCCTCGCAGAAGCCGCAGAATATGCAGCGCGAGAAGTTGATGCGGAAGAAGGAGGGATACCGGCGTCCGTTAGGGCGGGTCGCCGATTGCAGCGAGATGCAGGACGGCGGGCAGGCGGCCGCGCAGAGGTAGCAGGCGACGCAGCGCTCCTCGCCCCGCGCGTCGCGGGTGAGCACGATCCGGCCCCGCCACCGCGGCGGCAGGCGGCGCTTGGTTTCGGGGTACTGGACCGTGATTCTCCGCTTAAAGGCGTGCTTGAAGACGATCCAGATCGAACGTAGCGCGCTCCACATATCTTCTCCTGACCTGCCTACCGCGGTCCCGCGGTGGCGAGGGCTATCGCACCCGTCGCCGCGAGGTTGACGAGAGCGAGGGGCAGCATCAACTTCCATCCGAAGGAGATGAGCTGGTCGTAACGCGGGCGCGGCAGCGAGCCGCGCACGAGAATGAACACCGCGACGAAGAACGTGGTCTTGCCGAGGAACCAGACGATGGGAGGGAAGAAGGGCCCGGACCAGCCGCCGAAGAAGAGAGTTACGAGCAGCGCGGCGTTGAGGGTCACGCCGACGTACTCTCCGAGGTAGAACATCGCGAATTTGAAGCCCGAGTACTCGGTGTGGTATCCTGCGACGAGCTCGTTCTCGGCCTCGGGCAGGTCGAAGGGGATGCGCCTCGTCTCCGCGAGCGAGGCGACGAAGAAGACGCAGAGGCCCGCGAACTGCGGCACGCAATTCCACAATCCGCTTTGGGCCTTCGCGGTGTCCACGAGGCTGAAGGAGCCGGCCTGGACGACCACGCCGAGCAGGGAGAGGCGCAGTGAAGAAGCCTCGGTCGCTTCCAGCCCCATCTGTCCCACCGGCGCCGGATCGAGCCGAGGAACGAGGACTTGCTATTGGAGGACCAGCCCCAGGAGAGGGCGACGCCGTAGACCGCGAGCGAGGACATAGCGAGGAAGAACAGCAGCCCCACGTTGATGTCGGCGACGACGAGGCCGGGAGCGAAGGGCACGACCGCGAAGGAGGCGAGGGCGGTCGCCATGACCACGGGCGGCGCCGAGGATGAAGACCGCCTTGTCCGCGAAGGGCGGGATCCAGTTCTCCTTGGTGAAGTTCTTGATCGTGTCGGCGACGACCTGGAGCAGGCCCAGCGGGCCGACCCTGTTCGGCCCCGAGCGCTGCTGCAGGAGGCCCAGGAGCCTCCGTTCGAGCCATATGCTGAGGGCGGCGACGACGAGGACGCCGAAGAGGACGATCAGAATGCCCGCCGCGATAGGGAGATTGTTGGCGCCGCTCATCTACCCCCCCTTGCGGCCGGCGATGCGGAAGGCGGGGACCCGGAAGGAATGCGCCGAACGACCGCCCTACGGGGAGAGGAGAGCCGGCAGCGCGGGGAAACCCCACGGCAGGCTCGCCACTCCTTCGGGCAGATCGGCAAGGCCGAAGGGAAGGACGAGGTCCGCGGGCCTCGGGGCGTCGCCACCTTGCTGCTCGCCCTGGAAGTCGATTCTCGCGAGGCTTCCCTCGGCGAAACCGAGCCGCGCGGCGTCTGCCGGGCAGATGAAGAGCTTCGGCTCGGGTATCAGCGCGGCGATGGCCGGTGAGCGGCTGGAGAGCTCCTCGCTGCCGAACACGTGCCGGCGCTGAAGCACGAGGAGGGCGTCCGCGTGCTTCGCGAAGGCGGGGGGATCGCGCCCCCGGCCATGCCTCGCGCGACCGCTCGGAGCGCCTCGCGGTCGGTCTCGGCGTCGAAGATGCGCGCGCCTATCTCCGCCCCTCCCTCCGTGGCGGAGCCGCGCAGGAGCCCGCCGACTTCCATCTGGAACTTGTCGATCGCCTGGTCCGAATTCCAGCCAGGCGACCAATACCGCGGCAGGAGGGGAGGCGGCGCATCGAGGGGGCCCTCCATGGAGTAGGCGAGACTCGAGTCGGGGTCGGTCGACGGGTCGGGTTCGCGCGGATCGAGGTTGGCGAACATGGACGTGCGGCCGCTTTCGCGGCTCGCCCCGCGTGCGATTCGCCGCCCGATGCGCCTGAAGCCCGAGAGCGGAGCCGCCCGCGCGATCGCCGCAAGCTCGGGCACCGTTTCGGCGAGGGCCGCGTCGATGCCGTCGAGGTTGCGGGCCGCCGTCGCCTCCCGGCCGGCCACGACGGCGGCCAACTCGTCGAGCCATCGCCAGGCGTCCTGCACCGGCGATGGCGGCTTGCGAACCGCGAAGAACCGCTGGGCGCGGCCTTCGAGCGAGACGAACGTCCCCGAGCCCTCGATTATCGTCGCAGCGGGCAGGACGATGTCGGCCGCCTCGACGGTCGGGCTCGCGCTGTGGTCGATGACGATCGCCTTTGAGGCTGCGGCCATGAGGCCGAGTCCCGATCTGGCTCGAGCGATGTCGGCCTCCGCCACGATGAGCGTAGGAGCCGCGCCGCGCTCCGCGCCGCGCTCCGCGCGAAGGGCCGCAGCGTCGGCCGCGAGCGCGCGGCCGGCCGATTCCAGGCCGCCCGCCGCGAGCACGGTCGCGCCGAGGCTGTTCGCCTCGGGGAACACGAGGCAGATCCGCGCGTCCTGGCCGGCGGCCAGCAGGGCCGTCAGCACGGATGCGGCGGCGCCGATCGCCGCGGCGCTCCCGAGGCTCGAGCCCGAGACCACGAGCGGCCGCCTGGCGCGCACGAGCGCCGACGCGATGCGTTGGGCGAGCAGGCCTGGCGCCTCGCCGAGCTCCTCGGGAGCGAGCATCTTCACCGCGCTTTCGGCATGCTCGCCGGCGTGCGCCTGAGAGCTCGGATCAATGAGGGCCGCCACGGCCAGCCCGAGCCGGGCGATGTCGTCGGGCGCCGCGCGATAGCTGACCTCGGCCGACTCGTCCATTGGAGAAGAACCCGGGGTGGCGATGAAGAAGGGCCCCGGCCTGTCTTGGACGGCCTGCCTGAGGGCGGCGTCGTCCCAGGCGGGGATGCGCTTATCGCGGGCCGCGGCCTGGTTGGGCGCGTTGCGCGATGCCTGCTTGAGTCGCAGCGCGAGGATGGGCGAGCTGTTCCAGACGTCCTCCCCGAGGACGAAGACCGCGTCCGCGGCCTCCACTTCCTTGGGCGAGGCCACGCGCCGGCCGGCGGTGGCGAGGATGCGGCGCATCTGCGCGTAGAGCTCGAACTCCGCGTCGGGAACGGCGAGGAAGAAGCGCTCGGGTCCGACCAGCGCGCGCAAGGCGAAGTTCGTCTCCATGGAGGCGCGGGGAGAGCCGATGCCGATCGGCGGGGCGGCGGCCTCCGAGATGGCGGCCTTCGCGGCTTCCAGCGCAGCCTCGCGAGAGGCCGGCACCTGGCGCGCCGCACGGTCTACAGCCGGGCGGACCAAGCAGCCGACGAGCCGGTCCTTCGCGTCGGCGAAAGCCTGGCCGAAGCGGCCGCGGTCGCAGATGAAATAGCCGTTGACGTCCGCGTTGTAGCGCGGGCGGACGCGCTTGAGCTCGCCGTAGCGCTCGCCCGGCATCGTGGAACAGCCGAGGCCGCAGTGCGGGCAAACGGAAGGGCTCGTGTGGAGGTCCCACTTGCGGCTGGGGTGCGCGGCCTGGGTCTTGTCGGTGAAGACCCCGGTGGGGCAGACCTCGCAGAGGTTGCCCGAGAAGGGGCTCTCGAGCTTTCCGTCGTCAGTGCGCCCGAAGAACACCGAGTCGTGCCAGCCCTGGACGTCGAAGTCCTTGCCGCCGGCGTAGTCGCGGTAGTAGCGGACGCATCGGTAGCACTGGATGCAGCGGTTCATCTCGTGGGCGATGAAGGGGCCGAGGTCCTGGCTGCGGTGCTCGCGCTTGTCGAAGCGGTAGCGACGCCTGACATGGCCGGTCATTACGGTCATGTCCTGGAGGTGGCACTCGCCGCCCTCGTCGCAGATGGGGCAGTCGTGGGGGTGGTTCACCATCAGCCACTCTATGACGCCCGCGCGGAAAGCCTTCGCCTCGGCGTCCTCGATCGAGGCGCGCAGGCCCTCGATGATCGGCGTCATGCAAGCCATCGCGAGGCGGCCGCGCGTGTCGGACTCGTCCTTGAAGAGCTTGACGGCGCATTGCCTGCAGGCCCCGACGGAATGCATCGCCGGGTGCCAGCAGAAGTAGGGCAGGTCCAGCCCGAGCGAGAGGCAGGCCTCGAGAAGGTTCTTGCCCTCGGCGCCCTCGATCGCGTAGCGCACGCCGTCGACGTAGAATGTTCGCTGTGCTCATTTGTACTTGCAGCCCTTCCCCGTCGCGTGGTCGACGAAGTCGTCGTGGAACAGCTTGAGCGCGCTGGCCAGGGGTTCCATCGCGCCCGGGGCGAAGGCGCAGAAGGTGCGTCCGGGGACGAGGGTCTTCGCGTGATGCTCGAGGACCTCGAGGTCGATCATCTCCCGGTCTCCGGCCTCGAGGGCCTCGAGGCAGCGGAGCGACCCACGGCAGGCCTTCCCTGCAAGGCGTGCACCAGCCGCAGGACTCCCGCGCGAAGAAGCGCTCGAGCGAGAGCACCATGCCCACGGGGCAGGTCTTGTCGTCGAGGATGATCATCGTCGCCCGTGCCGAGCCTCGAGCCCGAGGCGGCCACGGTGTCGAAGTCCATCTTGACGTCCAGCTTGGCTGCGGAGAGGAAATCGGTGGAGGCCCCGCCGGGCAGGAATCCGCGGAGCGTCCGCCCTTCCGCCATGCCGCCTGCCCGGTCCAGGATCTCGGCAGCGGTCGCGCCCAGCGGCAGCTCCCACAGCCCCGGCCTCGCGACCCAGCCGCTCGCCCCGTAGATCTTCGTGCCTCCGTCGTTGGAGGAGGAGATCGATTTGTACCAGTCCGCGCCTTCGCGCAGGATGTGCGGCAGGTTGCAGAGCGTCTCGACGTTGTTGACCACCGTGGGCAGCCCCAGAGCCCCGACACCTGCGGGAAGGGAGGCTTGTCGCGCGGAGTGGCGCGGCTTGCCCTCGATCGCGTTGAGCAGGCCCGTCTCCTCGCCGCACATGTAGCGCCCGGCCCCGAGGAGGTGGAGGTGGAGCTCGAGCCCCTTGATGAGCCCGGCTGTGGTCGCCTCGCCCAGGGCCTTCTCGAGCGCTCGGGCGCACTGGCCGTACTCGCGCCGCAGGTAGATGTAGGCGATCTTCGCGTCGATGGCGAGCGCCGCGATCGCGATGCCCTCGACCAGCTGATGCGGGTCGCCCTCCATGAGGTAGCGGTCCTTCATCGTGCCGGGCTCTTTTTCGTCGGCGTTGACGACGAGGTAGCGAGGTCCGCCGTCGGGGGGGGCACGGCCGCCCATTTCATCGCGGTGGGGAAGCCCGCGCCGCCGCGCCCGCGCAAGCCGGCCGCCTTGACGGCCTCGGCTATCGCGGCGGGACCGGAAGCTCGCGCGACCTCGAGCCCCTTGTAGCCTCCGGCCGCCCGGTAGTCGCCGAGCGAGGCGGCGCCTCCGCCCGATGGGATCCTAGCGGTGAGCGGCGTCGCCATGGGCCCCCCGGCTAATGCCGACGCGTATTCCGTCGAGTATCGCGTCGAGCTTGTCGACCGTGAGATCGCCGTAGGGCTCGCCGTCGATCATGATGGCAGGCGCCTGGTCGCAGAGGCCGAGGCACGCTGCCGGCAGCAGCGTGAACAGGCCGTCTTGCGTCGTCCCGCCGAGCTCCACGCCGAGCTTCGCCTTCAATGCGTCGATGAGCCGCTCGGCGCCGCGGATCCAGCAGCTGACCGAGTCGCAGGCGAGGATGACGTGGGCGCCGACGGGCCGGCGGTAGGCGAGCTCGTAGAAGGTCGCGACGCTCTCGGCCGCAGCGGCGGAGACGCCGACCTCCTGCGCCGCCTCGGCGAGGCTCGCGTCGCTCACCCAGCCTCGCGCCTCCTGGGTGATCATCAGGGCCTCGGAAAGGGCCGCGCGCCTGGCCGGATAGCGGGCCGCCTCGGCCTCGATCTTCCTCTTCTCCTCGTCGCTCAGCATCGCTTCATCACCTGTCCACGTCCGCTAGGACGTAATCGACCGAGCCGAGGATCACCACGAGGTCCGATATGGTGAGGCCCCTCGACATCATGGGCGCCATCTGGATATGCGCGAAACTGGGAGTGCGGATCCGCGTCCGGTAGGACATGCCGCCCCCGTCCGAGACGAGGTAGTAGGAATTCTGGCCCTTGGCGCCCTCGACTGTGGCACAGGCCTCGCCGGGCGGGATGTTCGGGCCCCAGCTCACCCCGAGGAAATGATCGATGAGCGTTTCGATGTCGTGCATCGTGCGTTCCTTGGGAGGCGGGACCGCCAGCGGATGGTCGGCCTTGTACTCTCCGCCTGGCATGCCTTTGACGCACTGCTCGATGATACGGAGGCTCTGGCGCATCTCCTCGACGTGGATCGCGAGGCGGTCGTAGGAGTCCCCGCCCTTCGCCGTCGGTATGTCGAAGTCGAAGCGCTCGTAGCCGCCGTAAGGCCGCTTCTTGCGCAGGTCCCACGGCGAGCCCGCAGGCGCGAAGGAAGGGGCCGGTGGCTCCCCACTCGACCGCCTCGGAGAGGCTGATCGCGCCGATGCCGACCGTGCGCGCCTTGAAGAGCCGGCTCTTCATGATCGCCGCGTCGTAGTCCTTGAGCGTGCCTCGCATGTACTTGACCCAAGCGCGGACCATGTCCTCCCAGCCTCGGGGCAGATCCATGGCGCCACGCCGCCGATGCGGAACCAGCCCGGGTGCATCCGCGTCCGCCGGTAACCGCCTCGACGATGTCGAAGGCGCGCTCGCGGTCGTTGAACATGTAGAACACAGGGGACATCTGCCCGACGTCCTGGCTGAAGGTGCCGTAATACACGAGGTGGCTGATGATGCGGAAAATCTCGGCCAGCATCACTCGGATCACCATGGCGCGCTCGGGCACCGCGATGCCGGCCAGCTTCTCGACCGCAAGGAGGTAGGGCAGCTCGTTCATGGAGCCGGCGAGGTAGTCGATCCTGTCGGTGTAGGGGATGAAGGTATGCCACGACTGACGCTCGCCCATCTTCTCGGCGCCGCGATGGTGATAGCCGATATCGGGGTACAGGTCGACGATCACCTCGCCCTCGAGCTTGGCCACGAGCCGAAGAGCCCGTGGGCGCTCGGGTGCTGGGGCCCGATGTTGAGGAACATAAGTCCGTGTCCGTCTCCCCGCGCTCGCCCTCCAGCCTCCATTTTTCGGGGCGGAACTTCAGCTCCTCGAGCATGGCGGCCTGCTCGTCCTCGCGCATGCTGAAGCGGCCCATTTCCGTCGCCCGCGCCGGATGCTCCTTGCGCAGCGGGTGGCCCTCCCACCACGGCGGCATCAGGATGCGGCGCGGTGCGGGTGGCCCTCGAAGCCTATGCCGAACATGTCCCAGACCTCGCGCTCGTACCAGTCGGCGTTGGGCCAGAGCCCGAGGACGCTGGGGACGGACGGCCCATCGCCTTCGAGGGCCACCTTGATCCGCACGTCCTCGTTGCGGTCGAAGGAGAGGAGCTGATAGACGAGGTGAAGTCGCGCGGCGGCTGGCCCGCGCGTGGGCGCGCTCGCGCTCGTCGATGGCGGTGAGGTCGTACAGCATCGGGTAGGCGCCAGACGGAGCTGTTCTTGAGGTAGGACAGGACCTCGAGAGGTTGCTCCTTAGGCACCCAGGCCGTCGGCATGCCGTCCTCGGTGTCCTGCACGAGGACGCGGCTCGGGCCCGAAGGCTTCGCCGCAGCTCGGTCAGGATTCCCCTGGTCTCCGCGGCCATGCCTTCAGATCCTCGTCCGGCGGCTCGAGGCCGCCGCGCGTCCCGCCGCTCGTCGCGCATGATGTCGCGCATCGAGGGCCTGGGCGGCTTGACGACGCCCTGCGGCGCCGACTACCCAGGACAGCGGCCGCCGCTCCTGCTCGACCGATCCTGCAGGAGCAGTGAGGCCGCGCATGAAGGAATCCGGGCTCGGCGGGCAGCCCTGGATGTAGATGTCGACGGGCAGGAATTTGTCCACGCCCTGGACGACGCTGTAGATGTCGTACATGCCGCCGGAGTTGGCGCAGGAGCCCATCGAGATCACCCAGCGCGGCTCCATCATCTGCTCGTACATGTGCCGCACCATCGGGCGCGATCTTCTTGAAGACGGTGCCGGCGACGACCATGACGTCGGCCTCGCGCGGCGAGCCGCGGATGATCTCGGAGCCGAAGCGGGCGAGGTCGAACTTGCTCGTGAGCGCGGTCGCCAGCTCGACGTAGCAGCAGGAGAGCCCGAAGTTGAAGGGCCACAGCGAGCGCGAGCGGCCCCAGGCGATGAGGTCGGCCCTTCGGGCGAGCTGGATGTCGGCGAAGGGGTGTCGCGAAGGATCGGCCGGCTTCACTTGGAGAGCCCGTGCCTTTTGAGGTGTTCCGCCGAGCGGATCTTGCCCCAGTCGAATGCGCCCGTCCTCACGAGGTAAACGAGGGCGCGTGCCGTCTCGAGGAGGAAGACGAGCATGGCAGCGTACCCGGCCCAGCCGAGATCGCGGGCAGCGACCGCCCAGGCGAACAGGAAGACCGAGGCGGCGTCGAAGATGACGAAGAACATTGCGACGAGGTAGAAGTCCGCGGGGAAGCGGACTCGCGCGCTGCCGGTCGGCAGCTCTCCTGACTCGTACGGGCGGCCCGTACCGCGCTGCGATGTGCCGCTGGCCGAGGACGTGCGTGATCCCGAGGAGGAAAAGCACTATAGCGATAACTAGTAGAAGGTAGCTGGCTAAGGCGGCCATTCCGCCCATCGTTTCTCCTGGTAGTTTGCGCCCGCTCGAAACTGCTCATCGCCGGGAACTTACCTGCATCGACCTTATGCGACGTCTTGCGCGGTGTCAAGGCGAAAGAGCGTGGGCCAGGACATAATCGAGGATGGAGGAGACGCCGCTCGCGGTGCCCTCGAAGGCCGAGGCCGCCTTCTTTGTCCGCTCGGCGTATTCCTCGGTCCTGCTTCTGAGGTCGACCCGGGGATCGAGGCCGTCGTCGTGGTCGGCGAGATCGTCGAGCATCTGGAAGGTGAGCCCGAATAGGAGTCCGAACTCCCTCAAGGCAGCGACCCCTTCGCGGCTCGAGCCGCCGAGGATCGCCCCGCCCTCGCAGCAGGCGGCGAAGAGGGAGGCCGTCTTGTCTTCGCTTATCTCCAGGTATTCCTCGAAGCCAAGGCCCCCCGCGGTCAGCCTTTCCGGAGAGCGGGCTGCCCTATCGGGAGAGCCCGCTTCTTCATATCTAGAGCGGGCTTCCTGCGCGAGGATCTCGCCGACGCACATCTTGCGCGTGGTGTCGAGGAAGAGCTCGAGGATTCGCGAGCGGACGGCGGCATCCACGGGCAGCTTGGTGACGAGGCTGAAGAACTCCGTGTACAGGATGTCGCCCGCCAGCACGGCGATGCGGTTGCCGTAGCGCTTGTTCAGGCTGACCTGATGACGGCGCTCCTCCGCGCTGTCGATGATGTCGTCGTGGACTAGAGATGCCGAGTGGAGGACCTCGACGGCCGTGGCCAGGCCGATGGCGGCCTCGCTCGAGCGGCCCTCTCCCGCGAGCGAGGACAGCAGCACCAGGGCCGGCCTGAGCCGCTTCCCGGGAACCGCGAAGGGATGCCGCGATATCTCGGCGAGGATGCTCGAGCTGTCGGGGGCCGTCCCGTCCGAGGCGGCGATCCTGGCGGTCACCGCCTCCAGTTCCCGTTCGACCGCGGCCATCTCGTCGACTATGGGCTCGAGGACGCTAGAGAGCTCCACTGATGGCCTCCGATTCGAGTTTCGCTCCGCTGCCGGCTTTCCGGCCGATGTGCAGGTAGGCGGCCCCGAAAGTGAGGCGGAAAACCTCGACGCTTTGGAGGCCCGCAGAGCTCATGATGGCTGCGAACTGCTCGGGGCCCGGATGCTTCATGATCGACTCCGAAAGGTAGACGTAGGCGGCGTCATCGCCTGCGACGAGCCGCCCTAAAAAAGGCAGGACGTTCTCGAGGTAGAAAAGGTAAGGGGCCTTGAACGGCTGTACGAGGGCCGAGCTCATCTCGAGAACCATCACCAGGCCCCCCGCGACCGTGACTCGGGCCATCTCGCGCAGGGCCCGGTCCATGTCCGGGATGTTGCGCATGCCGAAGGCGATGGCCGCGACGTCGAAGCTCGCGTCCGGAAAGGGGAGGTCGAGGGCGTCGGCCTCCTTAAGACTGACGCGGTCGCCCAAGCCCCGACGCTCGACCTTCGCGCGGCCGATCGCGAGCATGGGCTGGGCGAAGTCTATGCCCTCGACCCGGATGCCGGGGAACGCCGCCGCGGCCATGATCGCGAGGTCCGCGGTGCCCGTCGCCACGTCCAGGAAGCGGCCGGTGGGGCCGAATCGCATCCGCTTAAGGGTCGCCCGCCTCCATGCCAGGTTGCGTCTCATGCTGAGCACGTGGTTCGCGAGATCATAGGTCCTATGGAAGGTGGAGAAAATGTCGCGGACGACGAGCTTCCTCTGCTCGGGCTCCATGACCGAGACGCTCTGATACCTTCTGGACCCCACGGTGCCTCCTTGGCGCTGCACCAAGCATAGCCTGGACGCCGAGGAATCGCCAGCCTATGATTCCGGTTTGAAGGAGGGCGGAATATGGCACAGGTAGCTGCTGGACAAATGGGCGCTCGCCCAAGCGCGAGGAAATTCATCGGCCTTTCGAGAATGACCCACTCGGTCCTCGACGTCGCCCATCCCGCCGCGGGCGCCCTCCTCGTCCTCGGCGCGGCTCCGAGGCTCTCGACCGCGGTCCTCGGCCTCGTCGCGGCCTTCGCGGGATTCACGGCCGTATTCGCGCTCAACGACGTGATGGACGCCAAGGTGGACGCCGAGAAGATGGCGAAGTACAAGAAGGACTCCGAAGCCTTCGATCTCGATTCCATCGGGACGAGGCATCCGATCGCCACGGGGACCCTGAGCATGAGCGCGGCCATAGGCTGGGTGGCCTTTTGGGGCCTCCTCTCGCTCACCGCGGCCTTCCTATTGAAGCCGTTGTGCGCCTTCCTGCTGCTGGCGGCCATCGGGCTCGAGACTCTCTACTGCAAGCTGCTCCGCGTGTCGCACTGGAAGGGCATTCTCTCCGGGGTGATGGTATCGGTGGGCGGCCTCGCGGGCGTTTTCGCGGTCAGCGCGGCTCCCGCCCCGCTCGCGGTCGTCATCTTCGCGATCTGGGCCGCGACCTGGGAGATAGGCGGACGCAACATCCCGAACGACTGGAGCGACATCGAGGAGGACGTCAACCTCGGCGTGCGCACCTTGCCGATCCGTTTCGGCCGACCTGCCTCGACGCGCCTTTCGGTCTCGATCGCCGCGGTCACGGTCCTCTGCGGCCTGGCTTTCCCGCTGGTCGCCCCGGTCGGGCACCCGCTCGTCTACCTTGCCCTGGCTGCGCTCGCAGGGCTGTTCCTCCTCGTGCTGCCCGGCCTGCGCTGGCTGCGCGAGCAGAGCACCGAGTCGGCGATGGCCTACTTCAACAAGGCTTGCTTCTACCCGCTCGCCGTATTCGCGGCCTTGGCGATCGGCATCATTTGAAGGCCGAGCTCACGTACGAGTAGAGATCCTTCGCCTGAGCGTCGGTCAGCAAGTCTTTCCCAAAGGGAGGCATGCCGCCGGCCGAGCCGTCGGGCATCTTGGGATTGCGAACGAAGGCCTCGAACGCCGCGAGGCTCGCCAGCCGCTTGGAGCCCTTGATCGGCAGCTTGGGGTAGACGATGTTCTGGCCGCCGGGGTGGCAGCCCGAGCAGAAGTTCTCGAAGATGGCCTTGCCGGCGGCGAAGCCCGCGAGCGCGGCCTTTTGCGCGACCGGGGTCTCGGGAGCGGCGGGCGCGGGAGCCGCAGGGGCGGAGGGCGCGGCCTGGCGGCCCGCCGCCGACGCAGTGGAGCCGCGAGTGTATATCAGGCCTGCCCCGAACCAGCCGAGCGCTACGACCGACGTCGTGGATAGCAGGTATATGACGACCATAATGACGTTGCGCGACGTGGCCGCGCCGCCGAACGCGATTCCCACCGACAGGAGCACGATGAGCGCGGCTGCAAGGCCGATCTTGATCTGGATGGCGGGGATGAGGGCCGCGCGATAGAAATGGATCCAATCGAGGACGCCGAACAGGATCGACGGTAAGACGAATATGAGCGCCAGGATGGAGGCGTGCCTCGCCGTGAGGACGAGCTGCTTGCGCTTGAAGATCAACGCGACGAGGAAGAAGACGAAGGCGCCGATGACGAGGCCTATGGGGATGTGGACTACCGCGGGATGCAAAGGATCGGTGAAGCCCAGCTTGGCCAAGAGCTTGTACATAGAGTCGATCATGTCGATCTTCCTCCCTCGGACGATGATAGAAGTTGCCCACTAACTTATAGTACCTTGGGGTAGGATAAAGCAAGTGCAGGAAAAAATCGCCGAGGGACGACGCGCCGCCCGCAAACGAATAGTCGAAGCGCTCACCTTCAGCCGCGAGATTCGAAGGACCACGGCGACGGTCAATCGGCTGATCTCGAAGCCATTCGATCGCACGCACCTCTTCCACGAGGGCCACGTCAGCGGCATCAAGAACCTCGTCTACGACAAGGCCGTCGACATGGCCCTCCTTTATGGAGCGATCTGTTCCTCGCAGCGGGACGACCGGCTCCGCGCCCTCGCCCGGCTCCGAGACGAGGCCGACAACTACCAGGGCCTCGAGATGCCCTACAACACCAGGCGAATCCTGATCGCGCTCATGAAGGAGACGGTCAAGGCCAAAGGCGAACTCGAGCTTCAGCGCCGCTATATCGCGGCCTTCCGCCAAGCGCTCTCTGGCCGCGCCTACGTCGTGCGGACGATGCTCGACCAGCTGGGGCTCGCGGAAGTCCCCGAGGCCGTCGCCGAACGATCCGACGGCTGGGACGACCAAGTCTACGACAATGCCGGCCCCGGCCGCAAGACACCGGCCCAGCTCGTCCTGGACGCCTACATCAAGGGCCTCTCCCGGCTGACGATCGTGTACGAGGACTTCCTCGAGACCGCCCCCCTGGAGGAAGCGATCGAGGCGGGCGGCATCCTGGGCATACGCGTCACCCTCGGGCTCGAGTGCCTCGTCCAGACCAGGGAGAAGAAGCGGCTCTACCACCTCCTCGTCCTCGGCGGCTGCGGCACGACGGGCGAGCTCGAGGCCTTGCTCGAGTCCGAGTCCGTGAAGGCCATCCTCAAGCTCGCCCACGGCAACTATGCCGAGTACGACCGGCTCTACGCCGAGCTCATCCATCAGTTCAACAAGCGCTCCCTGCCCATAATCAACGAAGGCTTCGTCGGAACCGAAGGCGAGATGAAGCGCCTGTCGGTGGAGGGCCTGCGCGCCCAGGCCAAAGGCAAGTACCTTTTCCACGCGCATCTCGGACAGCTCCTACACCGAAGTTTGGCCAAGCTGCGGGAGGCGCGGCAGGCGGTGCGGGCCCGCGCAGGCACCGGCGGAGCCGACGGAGCTGGCGGCGACGCTCGCGCGGGCGGCGCTGAGGCGATCGACCGGCTCAAGGCGGCCGAGCTCCGCAAGCGCTTCTTCGACCCGCTGTACAAGGACATCCTCGCCGACGGCGATTTCGTGAAGGCCGAGAAGATCTACGCGGCGGTCGCGAGAGTCGAGGACGAGGTCGGCGAGCGGAGGGTCAGCGTAGCCTACGTCAGACCGCTGGACGAGGTGCTCGGCGTCTGCGTGCGGCAGCTCCTCGACCCGGACTCGCGCATCGACGCCATCGAGGTCTGGAGCAACCGGGCCAGGCAGGAGGGCTACGCCGAGGACACCCGCTTCCTGGAGGCCCTGCGCCGCGCTCTCAACGGCGGCGACGAAAAGGCCCTCCGCTCGCTCCTCGCCGCCCGTGGCATGGACGAACCGGGCGGGGCCGCGGCGGCAAAGGCGTGCGAGCGCTATCGGGCGAGGCCGCTCGAGGCACGCATCGGCAGCCACTCCGACGGCTACGCCTTCATGGCGCCCGGCATGGGCTTCGTGCCGCGCGACGAGCTGCGAAACTGGCGCGCGGTGCTGTGGACGAACAAATCATCGCCGCTCCCCGTCACCTTGCCGGGCACGGGCTTCCGGAAGGAGAGAGTCGTCATCCCCCTGGGCAAGGATCGCAGCCAGCCTGCTGGCCGGCGCGCGGCGCGCAGGCCGGCCGCCATAACGGAGTCCATGTCCCTCCTCGCCCGATGGGGAGACCTTAACTCGAAGATCCGCGACGCGCTGCGGATGGTCGGCGGAGCCCTCCTCGCCCTCCTCGCGGCCGAGCTCCTCTCGATCCTCTCGGGCTTTCCGCTCTCCTTCGGCCTTTTCACGCTCGCGGCCTTCTTCGTCATCACTTACGGGCGCAACTTCATCGTCGACGAGATCGCCGCCCACGGCCTCCACCCCGCGCGCTGGCGCCTGGGTTCCTTCGACGCGGCCAATGCGGCCAACTCGGTCTTCTTCACGTTTATGTCGATACCTCTGCTCCGCTTCCTCGAGCAGCTGATGGACCGCTATGTTTTCGCCGGACTGACATCCTTCGCGGGGATGGGCGACTTCGGCCTCCGCCTTGCCCGCTTCATACCGCTGGCCCTCGTCAACGGCCTGTACATCTATGGGCACAACAGCCTCCGGGGGTTTACGGCGCCCGTCAAGCGGGCCAACTTCCTCCGAAGCGCTCCCGCCTTCCTCCTCGCCATCGGAATCTCCTACGTCAATCCCTTCGGCGCTCTCCTGTCGGGGGTCGTCATAAACAAGATCGCCTCTGACATCATCGGCGGCTTCACCGAGGCTGCCTTCAAGATCATGGGAGAGTCGCGGCGGGCACGGCGGCTGTACGCGGCCCTGCTTCCGATCCTCGGTCGCGGCGACGCGACGCTCGAAGCCGAGACCGGCCGCGACAAGGACGCCCAAAAACTGGCCATCCTCGACATTCTCTATGTCTGGGGAAACAGCCCCCGGGGCAAGGACGCGCTCAAGAAGGCGATCGAGCGCGAGAGCTCGCCCGAGACCATTTGGGACAAGCTCGAGACACCCGTGCACAAGTACGAGAGCTTCGTGCGCCTCATCACGGGCAAGACCGCCTGGCGCAAGCCGCAGCGCATCAAGCTCGAGTTCCTCCGCCTCGCAGCGGCCTTCAGCTATTGGCTCGAGCGGAATCGACCGGGCCTCTTCCGCGGCTAGCCAGGGCTCGCGTTCTGCCTCTTTCTCGGTTATCTTTTATAATGTTCTGCTGAGGAGAAAAAGGAGGAAAAAGATGAAGCCGACGCCTAACCGGGTCCACGAGGATATCGTCTTCGTCGCCGAGCGCCAGAAGGTCGAATACGACCGCTTCGGGCCTTGGACCTATCCGGTGACCTCGCCCGACGAGATGCCTCCGCGTTTCGACGCGTGGTACGACGAATTCAAGTCTTCCGCCCTCATGCTCAAGCTCCCGAAGGCCGTCGAGCGAAGAGTCGCCAAGCCGGGCAGCGACCTCTACGAGGGATTGCTCACGGTCGGGTCGAGCGGCATATCCTATCTCAGCTTGAATAGGGGCGAAGTGTTGCGCCGCGATGTCCACTTCGGGGATATCGTCGCCGTCCGAATGGCGCAGGAGCTCCTTTCAGGCACGCTACGCATCGACCTGGCCGACGGCGGCGCCCTCGCGGTCTCATTCAACACAGTCTCCGCCGATCTCCTCGGCGACTTCGTTGACCAGGTCCGCGCTGCCTGCGGAAACCCCGCTGCCTGGAGCGCCGCTGCCGCCGGCGGCGCCTCGACGAACGGGCGCCCCCGCTTCGGGAAGCCTTCGAGCCGGCTCGAGCCCGCCGAGGACGATACCCTCTTCCAGATTCTTCTCAGGGCCCTGAGAAGGCGCGATCCCGGGTACTCCGTCCTCGCCTACCAAACCCCGTGCGTGCTCCAGGCCAGGCGAGAGAGCGGACGACGCGGTCTCTTCGGCGTAGCTGCGCGGCTGCTGCGCTGGCGTCTGGACGGCTGCCTCCTCGCGGCCGTTCCCTCGGAGCTCGTCCTTCTGACCCGGGGCACGGGGAGGCCCCGAAGCGGCAGGTCCAAGGGCTACCGTTACGAGATCACCTACCTCCCGGCCGCGTCCTTCCGGGGCGCAGTGGCGGCCGCGAGGAGCCTGTCGAACGGCGCCATGATCAACACCCTGCGGATTTCCGCGCCCGGGCACGATTACGAGCTCACCCTGGAAGCGGCTCCCTCGGCGGCCTTGGCCGCCCTCGGCTCGAGCTAGGGCCGATTCAGGGTGTCCGCGCGGGCGAGCGGGGGGAAGAGGCGTATCCACAGCGCGACCACGGCGAGCGTGCCGATGCCTCCGATGAGGACTGCCGGGACGGTGCCGAACCACGACGCGGTCAGTCCCGACTCGAACTCCCCCAGCTGGTTCGAGCTGCCTATGAACATCGAGTTCACCGCGCTCACTCTGCCGCGCATCTCGTCCGGGGTCTGCAGCTGGACCAGCGACGAGCGAATCACCACGCTGATGACGTCCGAGCCGCCGAGGAGGACGAGGGCCCCCAGCGAGAGGACGAAGGACCTCGAGACGGCGAAGGCGATCGTGGCGAGTCCGAAGACTGTCACCGCGAGGAACATCGTCCGCCCGACTTTGCGCCTGAGCGGCCTGCGCGCGAGGAATAGGGACATGGCCAGGGCGCCCAGGGCGGGGGCGGAGCGCAGGAGCCCCAGGCCCAGCGAGCCCGTGAAGAGGATGTCCGCGTAGATCGGCAGCAGCGCAGTCGCTCCCCCGAGGAGGACGGCGAAGAGGTCGAGCGAGATCGCCCCGAGCATGATCGGCCTCGCGCGGATGAACGCGATTCCGGCGAAGACCGATCTCAGCGTGGCGCTATCCCTCTGCTGAGGCTTGCGGAC
>CAWHFT010000153.1:0-10470 GCA_963828175.1 uncultured Spirochaetota bacterium | reverse complement strand
CCAAACGAGCATTCCCGGCTCGGCCTTCAATTCCTCGAGCACCCGCTCGCGCGCCTGCCTATTTACCAGGAAATTCTGGCCGTAGCGCTTCGCCATGGCGAGGCCCTCCGTAGCCAGAAGCGCTTGTAGAGCCTGCGGCGAGTCATAGTCGGGCGGGGTAGCCGCTGCCGCGGCGTATCGAGGCTCGATATTCGACATGCGGGCGAGCATATACCAAGGCGGCCAAGCCGACTACGGCGGCGCTCGCCACGGCACGGGCTGCGAGAGAAGGAAGCTGCAGGGTCGGAGCGGAGGCGGCCGCGTTCATGATGCCCATCAGTACACGGTACAAAAAATCGGATACGGGAGCTGCTAGAGCGGCGGCTGGTGGCACGAACGAACACAAGAGTCCCATGCCTATCCCCCACCACATGATGCCCATGACAACGGGCCCTGCCGCCATGGATGCGAGTATTCCGGCGAATTGCAGATAGGCGAAGGTGAAGGCCAGCAGCGGCGAGACGGCGGCTTGAGCCGCTAGGGACGCGGAGGCCGATTCTCGAAGGAAAGGCGGCAGCCATCGGCCAAGAAGAAAGGAAAACCGGGGTCCGAGCACGGCGAGACCCCACACGGCCAGGTAGGACAACGTGAAGCCCAGGCTACGAGCCCCGACGGGATCGATAGGGACCGTTGCGAGGAAAGCGAGGGCGAGGAATCCCAGCCACGATTGAGGCCTGTCGAAGGAGAGGGCGATCGCCCCGAACCAAACCATCAGCACCGCGCGAAGAAGCGAAGGTCCCGCGCCGGCTATCCACATGAAAACACTGGCTAGTATTGCTCCGCCGAAACGGGCGCGAATCGGCCCGAATAGAGGCCTCAACCCGGCGATCGCCAGGACGGCCAAGACGGACAGATGCTCACCGGAAAGGGCGAGGATGTGCGAGCAGCCGGCCGCCTTGAAAGCTTCGGCCTCGCCGGGCGCGAGGCTGTCCCTGACTCCGAGGATAAGGGCCTGCAGAAGACCGGCCGAGCAGGTCCCGATTCGGCCGAGCGCTTTCCTGCAGGCGGCTCGAATGACGCTTCGGCATCGATCGATCGGCGTGCCTTCGTCGATGAGAATATATCCCGCGGCTGAGCGAAGATGGCAGCTCCACCGCCCGATACGGCCACGCCGACCGAGCTGGCGTTTCCTGCGGAGAAACGGCCTCGGGCGCGGATGCGCGAGCCTGCAATCGATTTCAGGCCCGGCCCTGCGAAGACCCGCAGCGTGCGCCTGCGCGCTTTGCCAGTAGCTTGCTCCGGCGGCGCGACCTTACCGCCGAGGCCAAGACGTTCGACATCGAGTGAATAGGAACGAAAGCCATTTTTGGCCGGAGCCGAATCTCACGAAAGCCGTCCTTCGGCCCACGCGGGATAGAAGGAGAGCTCGGATGTCGGCATCGGGCGTCCGACTTCCACGTAACCCGCCTCGTACCAAGCCACGACCGTTCCAGCGAAGAGGCCCAGGGCCGCGCAAGGGCTTGCATTTCGCCTTAAGCGCCCGGCGGCGTTGCCCATTTCCCCTAGGACCAAGCCGAAAGAGGAGATTGCAGTCGCGAGCAGGAGCAATGGGATCGAGAAACTTTCGCCCGGGTAAAAACCCAGCGCCATGCCTAATGCTCCGGCGATGGGCAGGGAAAATGCTTTGGGTCGAGAGTTCCAGAAACTTGAAGAGGTCCATCGAGCGTTGACGCGCGCGACGAAGCTCCGCGCTTCAGACGAATTACCACCTCAGCTTGAGCAGGGAATCCTTCGCCGCGCGCTTGATCGTATCGCTGTATTGCAAGTATCCGATCTGCAATAGGTAGTCGAAGGCCGCTTTGTCGCCGAGCTCTCCCAGCGCCGCTATCGTGGCCAACAAAATATCTTCGTCAAACGGCGAACCTTGCTCGGTCTGGGCGTTGATCAGCTGCAGGTAGAGGGCGAGAGCCTGTGCGGCCTCGGTGGACCCCATGGCTCCGAGGCAGCCGATCGTCTCGAGGAATTCGGCCTTCGACGCGGCGCCTTTGGCGTAGTCGGATTGGACAAGCTTGAAGTGCTGAATCACCAAGGGCGAGGCTTTTTGCCACTTGAGCGCCCGTATTTGGCGGGCGGCGGCGAACCTGAGCTCGCGGACGGCCTGCACCTCGACGGGCGACAAGGCGCCCTGCTGAGCGGTCGCATCCAGCGCGGCCGCCATGGCCCCCTCGGCGATCTCTCCGCGGTCATTATCGTCGAAATTGGTGTTGGCCATGCCCGCTGCATAGGCGGCAGATTTTTCGAGGGGCGGATTTTTTGCGATGACTCGGAGAAGATACCCCTGGTAGTCCCCTTTGATCGCTCCGAGCGCAGCCGCGGCCTTGGCGGTGAGCTGGGGGGAGTACCCGGCCACGTAGGCGGAAAACAGCACGGGGAAGGACGAGCCGTCACCCAGGTCGCCGAGGGCGTCGATGCAAGCCTCTAGAGCCGGATACTCCGGCTGGGCCCCGGACCTGAAAAGGCTGTTCTGCGAGGCGAGGAAGGCGTTGAGGTTCTCGGCGACTCGCGCCTCGCCCGTGCCCGCCGAGCCGAGTGCGCGCAGGGCGGCCGAGCGCACGTCCTGATCCTGATAGCCCTGGAAGAGGGCCCAGAGATCGTCGATCGCCTTCGCATAGGCGGCCTGGCCTGTTTCGTTTGCGGCCAGGACAGCGAGATCCTTGAGCTGGGCATCGGGTCCGAGAAGCGCGGCGTTGTCGACCGCGAAGCGGAGGGCCATGTCGAACAGCGGCCCCATCGCGACGTCGGTGCGAGCGGCCGCTTCTTTCAGGAGCTCGAGTTTGGTCACGAGGCTCGCCCTCGCGAAGTTGCGCCGGTAGGCCAGTACGATGGACTGGGCGTCCTGCGCCTGAGCCGCGATGGCAATGCTCATTACGAGCGCTAAAGCCGCGGCAATGCGTTTCATTCAGTCCCCCTGAAGGACGCAATCTCTGACGGGACGTCATCGTCGTCCTCGCGGATATTATACACGAAGGAGCGGATCGCGTTGCGCATCCTCGGGCTCGGCGTCACCGCCTCGACATGGAGCACCGATCGGTTGGCGTCAGCGTCGAAATCCACGCTTCTCACCGTCCCGCTCATGACGACGCTTCGCTCCTCGAGGCCGAACTGCAGCTTGACCTGCAGCCCGGGTTGCGCTTTACCGCCTATCGCGACCGCCGCGCCGTCCTCCGACAGGTCCTGGACGAGAGCGCGGAGGCCCGGCACGCGCTCCGGCTTCTCGTACGCGCCCTCGATCCTCTTGAGAAGGTAGAGATAGGCCGGGATCTTGGACCTTGCGCGCACCGATTTCCGTTTCTGCGTACGCAGGAGAGCTTCGGAATGGGAAACCTGGAGTACCGGCACGTTGCGGACGCGAAGGTCGTCGATCACGTAGCTGTCGAAGACGTAGCCCGCGTCCTCGCGCCTCCAGAAATAGACCGATACCTTCTTGCCCTTCCAGACCCAATCTTTGGGCAGGCGGCTTCCGATTGGATAGGAGATGACGATAAAGCGCGCATGGTTGTCTATCACGGTCGAGCCGAATACGCCGACTCCGTGGACCAGGACGCGAAGGCGCTGTCCCGCGCCGATCTGACGGCTCGATCTGATGCCGTACTTGAAACGAGGCTGCTCGAACTCGATCCCCTTGCGCAGGGCGTAGGCCTTGTCCATGAGCAGCACGCCCTCGCGGCTGCGGTCGCGCCCATCGCGCTTGAGCGAAGCGCCGAGCACGGCGATGGCCTTGTCCATGTCGCGCGGGGACCATAGCACATTGGTCGGATCGGCCAAGCCGGCCATCGCCGCCGCGTCACGGAGCTGTCTCGCCTCGGGCATGCTCATCCCGGCTTCCTTGGTCCTCAGGTAGTATTCGGCCCAGGAATAGCGCTTAGAGCCGCGGAGGGCCTGAGTCAGCACCGCGATGAGGAGGACGAGGACGAGGACCGAGAGCAGCACGATCAAGAACATATATTTGCATTATACTGTAACGCGATGAGCGAACAAGGTCGAAATGCAGGAACGCCCTTCGGCGCGCCTAGAGGAGTACCCGAGAGGCCTCTTGTCGAGCTCGCTCTGGTCTTCTTCGCCCTCTACTTGGCTTCCTACCTGTTCTTGGGGCCATCCCAAATCTCCTTGTCTTCTACCCGGTATCATCTCGCGGTCCTAGCGGTCAACCTTCCTAAGGCGGCTTTTCTTCTATACATCATCGCCGTGAGCGACGGCCTTGGACCTTTCGGCTTGGGTGGACTGAGGCCGAAGGACGTCGTGCGCGGGCTCCTATGCGCGCTGGGGGCCGCCACGGTCATCATCGTTCCTGGATTGCTGTTCTCGGCCTTCGGCATCGAAAACAGCTTTCTCGTCCAGGCGAGATCGGGCCCGCGGGCGAGCGCATCCCTAATTCCGCTCTTTCTCGCGTCTTCCATGTCGACGGGCTATTGCGAGGAGCTCTTCTTCAGGAGCTACCTCCTCAGGCGCCTCGGGCAGGTCGGCTTGCCGCCGAAATGGGCGGCCATCGTCTCGGCCCTGATTTTCGGCCTGGGCCACGGCTATCAAGGTCCGGTTGGGCTCGTTTCGGCCAGTCTCCTCGGCCTATTCTTCGCCTGGCGCTGGCTCGACGCGAAGAACATCCACGAGATCGCCTTCGGCCATGGCTTGTTCGATGCCGCGGTTTTCGCGATCGCTCTCTATTCCTGAAGGCGCGGCAAAGGCGATATATTCTTGCGATGCAACCTACGGACAAGTTCCGGACCGATCTCGATCATGCGGCGCGTCGCGCCGCGGGCAGGGGCGAGGCGGCCGAGATCGAAGCTCTCCGCGATTTTTTCTTCCGATCGTTTCCCAAAGTCGGGCGCGAAGCCATGTCCGCCCTTTTCGCGACCTATCTCGAGCGTAGACGATCACGGCCAGACACCGCGGTCTCTTGGCTCGCGGGCATAAGCAGCGTCCTCATGATGGACTACGACGGTACGCCCTTCGACAAGTCCGACTGGGAGGAATTGCGCGAGGCCATCGTGCTCGAAGAGGAGGACCTCGACATGGAGCTCCTGGAGTACGTGATGGCCCTCGTCGTGGACCACCGGGGCATTATGAGCCTCGACGGGGTGGGCGAGTGGTTCGAGGACGAGGAATTCTGGACAGCCTACGCCCCCATCATGTTCGATGAGGCCCGATGGGCCGAGGTTCCCGCCGTCATCGACGCGATCGAGCGCCTTGTTCGCCCGGCCCCCGGCGCGGCCGTGCTCGACGCCTGCTGCGGACCGGGACGCCACAGCCTCGAGCTCGCCGCGCGGGGTTACCGAGTCACAGGCATCGACATAACCGAGCCCTATCTCGAGGCCGCACGCGAGAGCGCCAACGCCTGGGGCTTCGAGGACGGCGCCCGCGCCCAGGGCGGAAGCGCGCGTTTCCTCCACGCCGACCTGCGAGAGTTCACCACGGACGCGCCCTTCGATTTCGCCATCAACCTGTACACGAGTTTCGGGTATTTCGCGGATCCGGCGGAGGACCGAAAGGCCCTCGCCCGTTTGCGCTTGGCCCTCAAGCCCGGCGGCGTTCTCGTGCTCGAAACGACCGGCAAGGAGACCGCCGCTCGGGATTTTACGGCCGGCGAGAGTTTCGATCGAGGCGGTTGGGGAATTCGCACCGAGTATTCCATCGTCGGGGCATGGGAAGGTTTGCGCAATCGTTGGATCTTATCCCGTGGGTCGGAATTCGTGGACCGAAGCTTCGTGCTCAGGCTATATTCCGGGACCGAGATGAAAGCATCCCTCCTCGAGGCTGGTTTTTCCTCCGTGAGCATTTTCGGCGGAGTCGACGGGTGCCCCTACGACCAAGCAGCGTCGAGCCTCGTGGCCTTGGCCATCGCCTAACGCTAACGCCGCTCAACGTCTTGCTTTATTCGCGCCAAGCGATACACTAGTATCGAGAATTAAGGTATTTTTCGGTTATGACCGCACCGAGGAAGGCGCCATGAATACGAACAAGATCGGCCTCAAGCTCGCCGACGGCGAGTTCTACCCGGTCCTGGAAGACGGGACGGCGGCGCGAAAGCGCCTTGTGGTCACGACGGTCCAGGATGGACAGCCAAGCGTCCAGATCGACCTCTACCGCGGCCAGGGGCCGACGGTCGAGAGCGCTACGTATATCGGGAGCCTCGTCATCGAAGGCATTCCCTCGATGGCAAAAGGCGAGCCGGACATTCGCATGGACCTGGGTCTGGCCCAAGACGGCACCCTTTCCGCCTTCGCTCAGGAGGCGTCGACGGGCGCGAGTCAGAGCCTCAAAGTGTCGCTGGAAGCGCTATCGGAAGAGGAAAAGTACGAAGTGCCCGACTTCGAGTTCTCCGCTGGCCCGGACGATTCGCGCGTGTCCTCTTTCTCCGACGAAGACTTCGAATCGACCGATAGCCTCCCCCCCGAGGCCGACTCCGCCCAGCTCCTCGCAGACGTTCGATCCGAGGCGGATGCGGAAGAAGCCAAGGAAAAGCCCAAGGGCAATACGCTTCGCCTTCTTCTCGTCATCCTCGGCATCGTCATCATACTCCTGCTTATAGGCTTCCTCATCTATCGGTTCGTCGTGGCTCCGCCAGCGGTTACGAAGGCTGATAGCGCGAAGCCGGTCGCCGCGGAACCCGCGCCTGCGCCCCCGCCGGCACCCGCGAAGATTGAGGCGCCGGCGCCCGCTCCGGCAGAAGTAGCCCCGACTCCTCCCCCCGCACCGGCGCCGGCCGCCGCTCCCGCGACGACCGCCCTGGCTAAAAAGGCCGTCAAGTTCCGGAAACCCGGAGTCAAGTACAAGATTAGATGGGGCGATACACTCTGGGACCTTTCTTACGCGTACTACCGCGATCCATGGGTCTACATGCGCATCGCGAAAGCGAACAAGATCAGGAACCCAGATCTGATCATCAGCGGGGACAAGATTTGGGTCCCCGCTGAATAGCTCGACCGAAGATTACGATAAAGAGCGTCGAAGACCCGCGATAGGCGGGGTTATTTAGACGCTCTTTTTTCATTATATTGCCGGGTCAGTGATGAGACCCGAAGCTCGACGACGGTTTTTCGCGGCTGCTTTTTTCTCGACGCTCGCAATCGCCTTGGCCGCCGGCCAGGAAGGAGGAGCTTTCGGGCTGAGCGCGGCGAATCTCGCCAAGCTGCTGGCCGGCAAAGACGTAGCCCCTGCCTTATCGATTGACGATACGGCACTAGCCGACACAGGCTCCTACGGTCCTGCGGCGTACTATTATTTGGGGCGCTGGATGGAGTCCAGGTATCCAGGACCGCTTCCCCGCCCCGGAAGTCGATGCGAAGACGGAGGTCCTGTATCGGATCGCCTTCGAAAAGACTTCCGGGTTATTGCGCAGGGCGGCGGGGCTCGCTCTGATCTCGAAGCTGTCTTCCAACCGACTTTGGCCGGAGCTCTTGGACTTTTCCAGCCAATATTCGAGCGCGCTCGGAGCCGAATGGAAGGTCGAGAAGGTCGTGCCTCGATGCATTCGAGGCATTGGGCCGATACGCGGAGCTGAAGGCCCTCGTTGCGCGGCTCGCTTCCGCCTACCCGGCTGAGGCCGCAAAAGATGCCGATGCTCTCGCCTATTTCGGAGCCGTCGCCGATAAAGGCACGGCTGGCAAAGCTTGGGCCAAGGTCTTTCGTCGCCTGCTCCTGGAACGACCGGCCTCGGATTGGACTGCTCGCGGTTTCCTGCTTGCGACCACCGATCCGGCGATCGGCAAGCTTTTTTCCACGGATGAACTGCATGCTCTCGCGATGCGCGATGCGGTGGGCCGTAAGAATTACGGCCTTGCCTATCAAGAGGCGCTCCTGGGGACTCAGGCATCGATGAGCCGCCGCGCCTCGTCGGAGATGATCGCGGACGCGGGGAAAGCCTTCCTTTACTCGAGTGCGCTCAAGGCCGGGGAATCGAAATTTTCCGCCCTCGGATGGACGGCTCGATTCTACAAGGCGCGATTCGCGGCGGCGTTGGATCGATTGAAGGAGGCCGCAGAGCTTTTCAGGAAAGTCGCCGCGGACGCGCCGACGGCAGCCGACGCTGATGCCGCGCTCTGGTACGCCGCCGACTGCGGCTATCGCGGCGCCTTGGCGGCGGCGGCCGCTTTGGCGCCGGCTCGACCGCCGACCAGACGGCCGCCCAAGCCGCCCAGCTCGCGAAGGCCGCTGCCGAAGCGGCGGCGCGAACGGCCGCATTGAGCGAGCTCGTGTCCGCCTCGGCCTCTTGGCATGACTCCGGGGCTTTCACCGACCTCGTCAATGTCCTTTTTCGCGACGCATTGCGAGCCCGCGATTGGCGCCTCGTGGAGGACATGTCGAAGGCAATCACAGCCAAGCTCCCCTCGGAAACGTCCGCGCGCATCGCGTATGCCGCCACGCGGGCGTTCGAGCTCGATTTGGCCGATCCTCCGACCGATCCCGGTGACGCATCTGCCAAGGAAGCGCGCGCCGCTACCGCTGCAGTGCGCTACGCCGCGATCGCAGACGATCCATCGGCTCCGATCTACTATCGTGCGCTCGCCGCGTGGCGCGCCGGCATAGAGCCGACATTCGTCATTCCCGACTCAGTGCCCGCCGGCGCTGCTTCCGGCTCGATCGAAGAGACGGAGAGCTTCGTCGCCGGCCTCGTCGCCTTCGGCCTATACGATATAGCTTTCGCGGAGGCTATGGCCCGGAGCGCATCCTTGAGCGACGAAGCCTTGCGCCGACTCGCAGCTCTCTTGTCCAGTCATGGCCGCCCGGACATCTCATTGCGCCTGATCATCGAACTGGCATCACGACCAAGCTACAGTCCCCGACGATCGGACTACGAGCTGCTCTACCCCAGGCCATACCTGGACGAATTTCGCTCTCTTCGGACGCGGCCTCTCGTCCCCGAGCGCCTCTCGCTCGGCCTCGTTCGCTCCGAAAGCCTGTTCCGGGCGGACATCGTTTCGTCGGCCGGAGCTGTCGGCCTATCCCAGCTCATGCCCTCGACCGCGGCAGCTCAGGCGAAAGCCCTAAAGCTTTCGAACTACGATCTCGCCTCGCCGAAGGACAATTTGGCGATAGGCCTCGCGCATTTCGCCTCGCTGTTGGCCAGGACCGAGGGAAGGCCGCTGAGGGCGATGATGGCCTATAATGCCGGCTGGGGCAGGCTTCGCACCTGGTCTGCCGATTCCGGCGATTTGCCGGACGATCTGATGGTGGAGGCGCTCGGCATACAGGAAACGAGGCAATACTGCCGGAATATCCTTCAGGCGACGGTTATGTACGGCTCTCTGTATTACGGGAAGACCGTAGACGAGTCGGTCGAGGAATTGGTGGACGGCGAGAAGTTGAATTAGGCGGCCATAGAGAAGAGCATTCCCGGGAGCGCCAGTGAGGCAGAAGCGGAGGGCGAATAGGGAAGCGCCGGGGCCGTGGCTAACGCATGGACTTCCGCACCGTACTGCTGAATGAGCGCGTCCACCTGACCGGGATTGCGGTCGACCGGAGCCTCGGAGGCGGCGAGCGGCTGGGACTTGAGACTTTCGAGCTGGCCGATCAGGATATCGAGGATATGGAGCTTGTCGATACTATAGGCCGCGGTGCCGTCCTCGGCGGCTACCCCCGACACATGGGAAAAATTGGCGTAGAGCGCCTGGCTCTTGAGCACCGGCACGGTCGCCCTGCCGTCCCCGTAACGGGCGGCATAGACATAGGCGAGCGGAACATAGCTGCTTGCTATAGCTTCCATGGCCCTTCCCTCCCTCCTTTTCGAGTATCGGAAGGCCTGGCGGGGAGATTAGCGAAAATTCGTGGGTGAGGATTCCGTCATTTCCTGGAGGCTTTGTAGAGCCTGTCGTTGATGGCGGGGCCGAGTCCCCCGGCTGGCGCCAGCTCGGCCCAGATCTCGTCGAAGCCGCCTCCATCGAGCTCGTGCAAGGCCGCGAAGAGCCCGGCCGCGGCTTCGACGAGATCGCCGGTCGGCGAGAGGTAGCGGGTCAGGGTGAAGATCCCGGACGTGCCGCGGAGAGCTTCGCGCGAGGCTGCGCTGAGAATGAGGGCGGCGGCCTTTCCCTTCGGCTTGGCTGAAGCGATGTCCCCGGCTCCTGTTAAATACAATGGCGTTCGCGGAGCGTAGTGGCTGTCGAGGAGACCGGGGCTCGCGGCCGCGGGGCTTTTGCCTTGCTCCCGAGGCGAGCCATTTGCGGTATCTATCGGGCCGATCACCGCCTCGATGGTCTCGGACGGCATCCCGCCCGGCCGGAGTATTCGCGGAGGATCGACCGTCAGGTCGAGGACCGTCGACTCGACCCCGACCGAGCAAGGACCTCCGTCGACGATGAAGTCCACTTTTTCACCGAGTCCCCGCGCGACATGCTCTGCCAGTGTGGGAGATATGTAGCCGAAGGGGTTGGCGATAGGCGCTGCACCGCCGTCCCGGAATAGGCGATGATCGACCGGGCGATCGAGTGGGCGGGAAAG
>CAWHFT010000152.1:0-14770 GCA_963828175.1 uncultured Spirochaetota bacterium | reverse complement strand
ACTCCCCGCCAAGCCGGTCATCAAGGACTCGCTCGACGGCGGAACCGACTATGCGTACGGATTTGCCTTCACCGGCAACGGCACCAGCACATTGGCCTTGAGCAGTACGCTGTCAGTGAACGTGGAAAACATCGGCCAGCAGATCACGGATTACCTGGCCACCCACCCCAAGATCACAGACAAAACGCTGTTTGTTGTTTGGGGCGGCGCCAACGACCTGCTCAACGCCACATCAGAGGACGCTGTGGGGTTGTCGCTGTGTCTCTACTTCATCATTCCTGTCTAGGTGGCGAAGTCGGGGAAGCGCTACAGCAGCCCGTCGGCGAGCGTCGAGCCGCTGGCCTGCGAGCGCAGAGACGCCCGCGGCGTCGAGTCGGAGCACCAGGGTGTGGTCGCGGTAGAAGCTGGCCACCTTGCCGCCCGGGGGGCGCAACGAGGTCGTCCCACATCCGCCCGATGTCTTCGGGCAACGCGAGGGTCGACCCCTTCGCGCGGGAACGCCGCCGGTTCTTGTTCGGCGGCCGATTACGTATTGCTCCTTGCCGCCGAGGCCGGCGAGGAAGCTCTTCTCCTCCGCGGTGAAGGTCGAGCGGCCGGCCAGATAGACCATCCACAAGCCGCCGATGAAGAGGCCGCCGGCCATCATCAGCAGCCAGCGCGGCTCGAGTGTCGGATCGCGGGGCGGCAGATACGCGCCCATCGCCGAGGCGGAGTACATCGGTCGCCAGACCTCGGGACGCAGCATCAGCGTCATATTGGTCGAGAGCAGGCGGGCGATGGAACCGGCCAGCAGCCATGCGGAGAGACCGATCCACCAGGCCGATTTGCCGGCCTCAAGCCGCGCCGTAAAGCGGTAGAGCAGCCAATAGGTGAGCATGAGCAGACCGACGATCGAGATCCAGTAAAGGCCGATCAGCACGCTGCTGGTGTAGAGAGCGCGGCCGTAGAGGACTTGAGCGAAAAGAAGCGGCGGTACGGCCAGGTTGATCACGAAGGTCATTACGACGGTGAGGCGGCGCGCCAAAGCCCGCGCGGTGACCATGGAGGCCGGCGAGTTGCGGAAGAGACTGAGCAGGACCGCCAGCAGCAGGCCGCCCAGCAGCATCTCGACGGCGACGAAGTGCAGCGCCAGCGTGACGATATGCAGCAGCTTGAGGAGCCAGATCGGAGCCGGCAAGGGAATTGGATCAACAGCGGGAAATGATGGCATCGTGCGCTTTCCTGAACCCTAGGGCCGCTTTTTAGACTAGCACTGTCCAAAATCTCGTATGTGATGGCAGTCACACTACATAAACAAGGAACAGCTCGGCTGCCGAAACCGAGTACGGAACGATACTAAATCCTCACCTTGGGGGATCGCAGCCGGGAGTGATGAAATTAAGGTCTGTTTGCAAAAGCGGGCCGGTAGTGTTTCAATTTGAATATTGAAACAGGGGTGCTCCACGAAGTGGGGCTGAGAGATACCCTCGAACCCGATCCGGATAATACCGGCGTGGGAAGTTTCCGGGGCCAGACGGCCCTCTTCCTCGAATCGCAGCGTGAGTTCTCTTGTTTCATCCAGTTCGAGACAAGGGGAGTTCATTCCCGTGCTTATGGCTGTCAATTCGGTGCCTACGCCCATGCCAATGGAGGTGTATGGCGATATAAGATAAGAGTTAATAACATTGAAAGAGACCGCAGCAGCGTTTGGCGCTCCCTGCTGTCCGAATATTTCCGCGCCGCCGATACTCGATATTGCATATATAGCCCTTAGGCTTCATAGGGTATAGCGATCATTTTCCGGCTCTTCATCCTCTATTTTAGCTACCATGTCTTTCCGGTGGCCCGGTGATGGTGCTGCTGGTGAGCTGGAGCAGCGGTGGCGGCGCCTGGTTCTTGTTGTGTAGCCACTGGTTCAGTTACCTATTTGTTGAAGAAGCCTCGGGGATTCGGCGAGGGCAAGAGCCTTCTCGTATGGCTTACGCGGGACCTCAAGGTGCGCGGCAACGACGGCACGTACCTCCAAGTCTACCGATCCGACAACGACGTGAGCATGGAGCGGGTGCTCGACGCGAAAATCAAGGAGCGGCTGGACGGGTGGAACCGCGTCGACGTGCTCTACGAGCCGGCGAACGAGTTCATCGTCCTCGCGGTCAACGGCACGATCCGCGCGGCGTACAGGACGTACTTCGGCATAGGCACCGGAGTGACGATGTCGCTGCGGACTTTGGGCGACGGCGTGCAGTTCCGCAACCTGGAGATTCGGCGCTGAGCGGCGCGAGCCGACCGGCGAGCCAGAACGGGCCTGACTCGAGCCCCGGATGGGAAGTCCTGTACGCCGCTGGCGGGGTGGCGGCCTTGGTCGCGGCCTTCGCCTTCAGGAGATACCTCGGGGCCGAGCTCTCGCTGTTCACGGGGCTATCTCATCCGACGGAGCCCGAAGAGTGGCTGGCCTTATTGGGCGCCCATCCGCTCGTCGGCTTGACATTCCTGAACCTGTTCGACGTCGTCGACTACGCCCTCGTCGGTCTCATGATCCTCGCGGCCTGCGCAGCCCTGGCGAGAACGCACAAGGGCGGCATGGCCATCGCCGCGAGCCTGGCGGTCATGGGAGCGGTCGTCAACGCAGCGTCGAACATGGCTTTCCCGATGCTCGCCTTGAGCGGGCAATATGCCTCCGCGACCGAAATAGGCAAAGGACAAATCGTCTCGGCGGCGAGGGCGATCCTGGCCATCTCCGATCCAGGCGGCGACCGACAGGCCTTCGGGACCTACGTAGCCATCCTCACCATGGCGGCGTCCGGCTTGATCGTGTCGATCGCCATGCTACGGAGCCCGACCTTCGGCAGGTGGTTTGGGTGCATCGGGATCCTGGCGAGCGCCTTCATCATGACCTGGCACATCATCGTAGGGCTGAGGTTATTGAGGCTGCGGAAAGGCGAAGGGACGCAATACTCTACACAGGCTCCGACCGCCGGCGTCAGCGAATAGACGCGGCCTTTTCCATGTCCGATATCTTCGCCACCCGGTCCGCGTGGCGTCCGCCTTGGAACCGGGAGTTCATGTAGGCGGCGAGTATCTCGGTCGGGGGGATCGCGTATTCGACCCGGCCACCCATGGCTACGAAGTTCGCGTCGTTGTGCTCGCGCGCCATCGTCGCGGTGAGCACGTCGTGGATGAGGGCGCAGCAAATTCCCGCGACCTTGTTCGCGGCGATGGATATTCCGATGCCGGTCCCGCAGAGCACGATGCCGAAGTCGTAGCCGCCTTTCTTGTACTCGGCGCAGGCCGCCCCAGCCATATCGGGATAGTCGACTCTGTCTTCGACGTCGACTCCGAGGTTCACGACCTCATGGCCTTGGGTCTTGAGCCATGACGCGAGCTCCTTCTTGAGGGTGACAGCTCCGTGATCGTTCGCGATGACGATTCTCATGCGCTAATAATAGGCGAGAGGGCGCTCAATCGGCTAGGCAGTCCGGGCGCGTAGGCTCAGGCGGAGGTGCATGCCATGGATCCAACCTGCGCCGTTCGCCATATCACGCTCGTCCTCATCGCCGCCACGATCGCCACAGCCGCCGCCGGCTGCTCGCAGGGACAGGCGGCCGCGATCTACCCCAAGGCCGATTTGAGCCCGCCGGCCCTGCTCCAGGCCGGGCCCGTGGACTCGCGGCGGGTGGTCGTCCGCTTCGACGAGGTCGTTGCTCCCGTGGTCGGCAGCTTCGCCTCGGAGCCGAGCGCGGATCTCACCTGTCTCTCCGAGGGTGCGAACCTCACCGTCAGCTTCGAGGCGGGGCAATCGCCCGGCCGCGATTATGCCCTGGCAGGAGAGGTCGATGACTCGTGCGGCAACCGGGCGCGTTTCCTCCTCAGATTCACCGGATGGAACGACCGGGCGCCGAGCCTTCGTGTCTCGGAGGTGCAGACGGGAAAGAACTCCTCCAAGACCAAGCCGCATCGGGATTTCATCGAGTTCGAAGCCTTGGCGACCGGGAATATCGGCGGGGAGGAAGTCTCGTGGGCGAGCACTGTCAAAACCATGACGTACAGATTCCCGGCGGCCGAAGTGCGAAAGGGAGATTTTGTCGTCCTCCATCTCGCGCCCGAGCTCTTGCCGGAGGAGGTGGACGAAGTCGGCAGCGATACCGCCGTATCGGGCGGCGTCGACGCTACCTCGTCCGGGCGCGAATTCTGGTGCGCCGCCCTCGCATTGCCCGACGAATGCGGCGCGATATCCATATCGCTTCGCCCTGGCGAGGCGCCGATGGACGGCCTCTTCTATGCAGCGGACGACAGATCGGGAGCTCTCGCGGACGACAATCTCGCGGCCATCGCCTCTGTTCTGGTTCAGTCCGGAGCTTGGCGCTCCTCGGGAGACAAGCTCGGATGGGAGGACGCCTACAGGTGGAATCCCTCGCCTTCGAGATCGATCTGCCGGAAGGCGGGCGCCGCGGTCGGGCCTTCGGGATGGTACATCTGCGCTTCGGGCTATCAAAGCCCCGGCGAGCCCAATGGCGGGCTCGAGGTTTCCGGCTCGATCCTCGCAGGGTCTCGGATGAACCCAAAGGCCGCTTCGAAAAAACCGCCGGCCAAGCCGGCGGTCAAGAAGCGATAAGGCGAGCGTCGGTCGCGGCAGACACCCTATAGCGCGGCCTTTATCAACGCCTCGATATCGTGCTTGGGGAAGGCCCCTACTTTTTGCGCGGCGACCTCGCCGCCCTTGAACACCATGAGGGTCGGTATGGAGATGATATTGTACTGCGCGGCGAGATCGGCCTCGGCGTCGACATTCACCTTCCCGACTACGACCTTGCCTTTATAAACTTCGGCCAGCTGCTCGATCGAGGGGCCGATCATCTTGCAGGGATTGCACCACTCCGCCCAAAAATCGAGGAGCACCGGGAGGGTGGACTCGAGGACTTCTTTTTGGAAATTGGCCCCGGTGACATTTATCTCGACGCTCATGCTTGCTCCTCCAACGGATAATATACCCAAATCGCAGTACTCGAGAAAGGAAGCCGTCGCGCAGCTGGCCCCGGGGTCGGGGCCTTGTCGGCTCAGATCTTTTCCCAGGAGCCGCTTTTTTCGGAGCGGAAGAGCGCATCGATGACGGCCATGTTGGCGATCCCGTCCTCGGGCGGCGTAGGGGCGGGCGACTTCTCGCGGACCGCCTTGCAGAACGCCGCGAACATCAGCGCGTATTGGTCGGCGGGGCCGGATTCGATGCGCCTCGTGCCCAGGCCGGTGGTGACCTCGAGGCCGAGCGGCACGTCGGCGTAGGCATTGAACGGCAGGATCACCGCGAGCGAGCCGCGGTCGCCTACGGTCTCGACCCGCTGCACCGGAAAGGCCTGCGTCGAGATGTGAAAAGTCGCCCTCGGTCCGCCGGCGCCGAAATCCAAGATTCCGGTCCCGAGGACGTCGGTTCCCAGAGCGGAGTCGCGCTCCGAGACGAAGAGCCCGCGCTCCGGTTCCGGGCTCGAGCCGGCGCTCGCGCCGGCCAGAAAGCGGGCGCTCGATATGGCGTAGCACCCGATGTCGTAAAGGCCTCCTCCTCCCGTCTCGGGCTTGTTGCGGATGTTGGAGGCATCGGCGTTGTCGTAGGTGAACCAGCTCTGGATGGCTCTCAAGCGGCCGAGCTCTCCCGACGCGACGATCTCCCTCGCCTTGACCCATTGCGGGTGGAAGCGGTACATGAACGCCTCCATGAGGAGGAGGCCTTTCGCCTTGGCTTTGGCGGCCATGGCCTTGGCCTGCGCGGTGTCCATCGCGAGCGGCTTCTCGCACAGGACGTGCTTGCCGGCGTCGAGAGCCGCCATCGCCCATTCGGCATGGAGGTTGTTGGGCAACGGGATGTATACGGCCTCGACTTCGGGATCGGCGACGAGTTCGGCATAGGAGCCATGGCTCTTCGCAATGCCGAATCGCGACGCGGCCTGGGCGGCTTTTTCCTTTCCCCGGCTGGCTATAGCGACGATACGCGCCTCGCCCAAGCGCGAGAGCGGTGGATGCACGCGCAGGGCATAGTGCCCCGAGACCGACATGATTCCCCAACGGACTGGTTCCATAAGTACTAGGAGTATCGATCTAGCGACACTCTGGTCAAGCCTCCCGGCGACGATTCGTCACGGGGAGGACGACGGGGCGGGCCGACGCAAGCTCCTCGAGCTCTCGCCACAGAGCCGCGCGCTCGGCGGCCGGGATCGAGTGCCACTTTATCCCTCGTATCGCGCCCTCGAGGCCGCCGAGCTTGCTCTTGCAGACGTCGAAGCCCGCGTCGCGGAGGCGAATGGCGGCCCCTACCGACCCCGCTTCCCTTAGGGCTTCGCCGTCGGCTATCCCCGCCGCCGCGAGCTCGGCCGCCACGACGTCGCCTATGTTATGCATGTCGCGGAGGGCGGTCACGGTTTGTCCATCCATGCGGGCAGCCGCGACATGAGGGACCGCGCGGTCGACAGGGCGGCGCCCTCGTCGAGGCCTTGTGTCCGTACAAGGAAGGCGGCCATCCCGGCGGCCCTCTCCTCATAGGATTGCATCGAGCCGTCGGGCCGGGCGCAGTGCACGCAATAGTCCTTGGATTTGTCGCCGAGGGGGAAATCCTCGGCTTTCTCCATGGGCATGCCGCAAGATACGCAGAGCTTCATGCTGGTTATCCTCCTGTCGAAATCAGTTTCATGAAATGGTCGAGCAGCTCCTCGCCTCGGCGCTCGATGACCGAGGCGCCCGGCGCGAAGAGTTCTCTGTTCGCGAGATAATGATGGACGAGGCCGATCCAGGTGTTGAACAGGAGGTGCAGCGGCATCGCCTTGAGCCTGCCGGCCCGGGTGTCCGCCTCGACCACCGGGGAGAGGTGGTGGCAGATCGCGGATTGAATGGCCACAAGGCTGTCGCGTGCCCGCGTAGACAGCTGAGGCGCCTCGACGGCGAGGCGCGCATAGAAACCCTCGCGCTCCGCGATTGCCGTCAAATGGGCTTCGAGGATCGTCCGCGTGGTCGCCCCAGCCGAGATGAGCTCGTGGATGCGATTCGCTACGCCCGCTCCGAAGTCCTCGATCGCGGCCGCGACGAGACCCGCTTGGCTGCCGAAGTGGACGAAGACGCTGCCGTGCGATACCCCCGCCTCTTTTGCGATTTCCGCCGTGGGAGCCGCGCCGATCCCCTCGCGCGAGAACACTTCGATCGCGGCTTCGAGGATGCGCCGCCTCATCTGGAGCTTTTGGCGGTCGCGGATTTTCAATAACTTTGTACTCATTGAGTGCGTAGTCAATATAAACGAGATTGGTCGAAGCGTCAATCCAGTGTAGGGTTACGAAGCTTAGGGATGGTCTTTCGATCGCTCTATTGTCGGGGATTTGTGCCGATGATTAATTTATACCGGAGGATCAGTTGATCGATGCTTCGTGCCTAAAGGATTATTCCCTCTTCGGCGGGCTGCTGCCAGACGAAATCGAATCCATTAGGCCACTCATGGGGAGCGCTACCTACGAGGCGGGCACGGAGATCCTTCGCGAAGGCGAGCCCAACGATCGGATACACTTCATCCTCGAGGGCCGCGTCGAGATCCTGAAAGGCGACAAGTCACTCGTCGAGCTGCGCGAGGGCGATACGTTCGGCGAGATGGAGTTCCTCGATGTGATGCCGGCGGCAGCCACCGTGCGCGCCTTGGTTCCGGCGACCGTTGCGACGATCAGCAATCATGCCCTCCACGAGCTTTCGAAGATGAGCATGCGCGCCTTCGCGATGGTCGTGATGAACCTCGCGCGAGACCTGTCGCGCCGGCTCAGGCGCATGGACGAGATCGTGGCGAGCGGGAGGCTGTAGGTCTCGGCGGGGAAGTAATAGTCCCCGCTCCCGCGATCGGCGGTATACTCGGCCGCATGGGGGACCGCCATGCCGCCGGTTTACGATAGGAAACAAGCGAACCGCATCTCATTGCGCGTCGTCATCGGCGCGGCGATCGCCTTCATGGCCTACACGGCCATCGAGCTTTCCATAGACCCGATTTCCGCCGACGATTCCAAAGTCAAGGTGACCGCGATCTTCGGCTTCAGCCTGCCATACTCGGAGATCCGAGACCTCGAGTATCAGCCGAGCCCCGCTCCTCCGATGACGCGCGCCTTCGGGAACGACGCATTCGGTCTGTTCCGCGAGGGCAACTACAACGTCGATGGAGTGGGGTCGGCGAGAGTCTTCCTCAAGAAGCCGTTTCTCTCCTACGTGCTCATCAAGACCGACGGCAAAGACTACATCCTCAGCCTCGGTTCCAAGGAAAAGGACCAGCTGCTCTACGACCGGATCAAGGCCGGAATCAAATAGGATTCCGGGACCTGACCGGCGGCTGTTTTTTCTGCCGTCTTTTCGTCTACACTGGGCCTCATGAAAACGCGTCGCCTCGCCTTCCGCGTCACGATGAACTCCGCCTTGATGATCCTGGGCGTGTACGCGGTGATGCAGATCGTTACCTACTTCAGGGACAATGTTCTGCTCGGCCTCTCTGGCCTCTCTGGTCTCCTCGCGACGACCTTAGGCTTCCTGGCCGCCAACGTCGTGCCTCCCCTGCTCGTCTTCTCGGTCCTCGTGTACTTCCTCGCCCTGCGGATCCAGAGAGTCCAAATCCGGCTCGAGGCGGGGAGGAGGTGGCGCCTGCAGAGCTCGAGGCGACGCGGCAGCGCCTGCTCCGCTTCTCGACGGTGATCCTCGTCGTCAACCTTTTGGGTTTCGCGGCCGGCTACGTCCTCCTCGAGGCCTTTTCGGGCCACGCCGCCGACATGCTCAAGCTCGACAGGCTCGTGATCCTCGCCTCCAACCTCGCGGGGGCCGCGATCTACGCCTCGGCCCAGTCCGCGCTCGACAACATGTCTTTCGCGCCTTTGCGCGACAGGCTCGGCATCCACGCGATAGGCGACCGCAGGCGCGAGACGCGGAGCACGGTGCGGCAGTTCCTCCTCTCTCTCTTCATGATCCTGTACGCCATCACTTTCCTCCAGTTCAACATCCGCGACGTGATGACGGCGCAGAGCCTCGAGACCGAGGTCCTCGGCCGCGTACGGACCGGGGTGATCGCTGTCGACACGGCTGGCGGAGCCTATCGGCAGGTCCTCTTCCAGAAGCTCGACACCTTCTCGACGCGCAAAGGCGTGGCTCTGGAGTCGATTCCCCTACCCTGGGAGCGGAGCATAAGCTACGCCGAGATCGAGCAGAGGATCTTCATTCTCTATTTCGTCTTTCTCGTCCTCATCTGCGCCGGTATCCAGCTGACCGTTTCCGTCGAGCGAAGGGCGGAGATCAGCGCGCTGCAGCGGCGACTCCGCGAGGTCGTGGCGGGGGGCGGCGACCTTCGTGCGCGCCTGTCGCTCAGGTCGATGGACGACTTCGGCGAGCTGGCCGAGCTCGTCAACCGCCTCCTTGACCAATTCAGCTCCTTGGTTGGGGGGATCGGCGGTTCGGCGGCGAAGACGAGGGAAGGGGCCGACTCGATAGCGCGCGTGTTAACCGACGCGGAAACCGTCTCGAACCGCAGCGTCGACGCCTTCCTGGCGCTCAAGGCCGGGCTCGAAGCCGAGGCCGCCGAGTCTCGCCGCCTTCGCGACGAGCTCGACTCCTTCCGCCGCGCAGTCGCCAAGGTGGACGAGGCCGCTCGCGCTCAGGACGGCTACGTGTCGGACAGCTCGGCGGCGATGGAGGAGATGGCCTCGAGCATCCGCTCGGTCGAGGGCATGACCCGCCGCTCGGGCGAGCTCGCGGCGGCCCTCGCGGGCCAAGGCAAGGCGGGAGGCGAGGCCGCGCGCGTGACCAACGGCGCGATTCTCGAGATCGACGAGGCCTCGAGGAAGATCCTCGAAGTCACCGGCGCCCTCAGCAAGATCTCGAGCGACACGAACCTCCTGGCCATGAACGCGGCCATCGAGGCGGCCCACGCCGGAGACCATGGCGCCGGCTTCGCGGTCGTCGCCGACGAAGTGCGGAGGCTCGCCTCGAACGCGGCAGCGCAGACCAAGATGATAAAGGGCTACATAGCCGCGATGGCGGAGAAGGTAGGCCAGGGTGTTCGCCAGGCCGAAGAGGGCGGCGCGATGCTCGCGGAGCTCGGGATGGGGCTCGAAGAGGCCGCCTCGATCTCGCGCGAGATCGCCGGGGCCATGGGCGAGCAGGCGGCCGGCACGCGGTCGGCGGCCGATTCCCTCATCCACGTCGTGGAATCCTCTCGCGCGATACGCGATCGGATGTCGGAGCAAGGCTCAGAGACCGAGGCGATGGCTCGCGCGCTCGAGGAAGCGCTCAAGCGCCTCGATCGGCTCGCCGATTCCTCGCGCGGCCAGGCCGAGAGCGCGCGCGAGCTGAAGTCGGCCTTCGCCTCGGTCCGCGCCGAGGTGGAGCGCAATCTGGAGGCTTCCCGAGAGCTCGGCGCCGAAGTGGGGCGGTTCAAGATATAGCTATGCCTGAACTCCCCGCTCGATATCTCGGGCGAAGCCGGCGACGACCGAAGTCATCAGCAAAAGGAAGCCGACGACCAGGGACGACCAACACGCATAGTGCCAAGGCCCGATAGTCCTGACGGCGCCCGGCGGGTTGACGAAAAGCCAAATGGCGACGCCGACGCCCAGGAAAGCATAGCCCGTCGCCAAAGCGGAAAGCCAGACGCGCGACAGTGGCTTCCTCGCTCGCGGGGGCAGGACGCGGCGCCACCATGATAGAGGCTTGCCCATTCGTCCGGCCACGGCCGACGTCACGATGATGCCCGCGATCAAGGCGACCCCTCCGCCGACCAGGACAAGCGCGATCGACAAGGCGGCGAAGACGAGCGGGCCGCGGTGCTGGTGCAGCCGGAGAAGGCACCAGACCGCCGTTGCGATGCCGATCGCGGCGGCGGCGAGGCCGGTATAGTAGTAATTGGGCAGAATCGACAAGGCGCCCATGCCGTCCATGAACAAGCCGCCCGTCGGTCGGTTGCCCTGAGCCATCTCGAAGAGGCCGTGCGCCGCCCCGCTCAGGCCCGTGACGATACCCGTGATCGTCGCGAAAACCCTCGAGCTAGTCATGACGATTGACGTATGCGACCTGCTTGCGTTCGCCGACCAGTACCTTGAGCTGCATGAAGTGCCTCCTGCTGCTATAATAATATAGCAAAGCTCGCCAAAGTAAGCCCTGCACTGTGTTGCCTCTTGACGTCGAACCAATCAATGGTTAATTTGAACCATGGAGGCGCACCATGGCTTCGCTGACTATCCACGCTATAGACGAAGATCTCGATCGGCGACTGAGCGACGAAGCCCGGCGCGCTAAGAAGAGCAAGAACCAGTTCATCAAAGAACTCTTGGCCTCTTCCCTGGGCATGGCGATCGAGGGAAGGTTTGCCGACGACTATCAAGAATTTTGCGGTCTTTGGACCTCGGCCGAGCGTGCAGCCTTCGAATTGTCGCAAGGGGATAATGGGCAGGTCGATAAAAGCGATTGGCGCGCATGAGCCGAGTCTTGCTCGATACCAATGCCTATTCCGCTCTGATGGGCGGTGATAGAGCCATCGCGCTACAACTGGCCAGCAGCGAAGCCATTCTTCTCACGCCGATCATCCTGGGCGAGCTCTACGATGGCTTTCTAAGCGGTGCCCGTAACCAGGAGAATCGAGACGTCCTGGCGAGATTCCGCGAAAAGCCGCGCACTATCTTGGTGCCCATTACGGATGCTACGGCCGAATGGTTTGCCGAGGTCAAGCGAATGCTCAGGAAGAAGGGCAGGCCCATTCCCATCAACGATGTCTGGATCGCCGCCAGCTGTATGGAGCATGGGGCGCGCCTCATAAGCTTCGACGAGCACTTCTCGGACATAGACGGATTGCTGCGCTGGGAAGCCCGCCGAGACTGAGCAGGCGGCGCAAGCGTGTGTGCGGCCGCCAGTCTTGCGCTTCCCCCGACCCGAGTTAGCTACCTAACTATTCGTGCGATCATGCCGTCAAGTATTGGCATGATCATGGACGCCTGCCACCGCGCGCCCCGACGGGTCGGCCATCGCGGCCCAGGCGGAGTCCCAGCGGATGGCGGTGGGCGTCGAGCAGGCGATGGAGGGTCCGTCGGGCACGAGGTCGATGGCGCTGGGGTTCTTGAAATGCTCCTCGAAGATCGTGCGGAACCAATACGCTTCCTTGCTGACGGGGGTCTTCTGCGGGAACCGGAAGCGCGCGTTGGCCATCACCGAGTCGGAGATCTCCTTCTCGGCGTAGGCCTTGATAGAGTCGATCCAGGAATAGCCGACGCCGTCGGAGAACTGCTCCTTCTGGCGCCAGAGGATCTCGTCGGGGATCCAGCCGTCGAAGGCCGCCCGCAGGATATATTTCTCCATGCTGCCGGGAGCGGGTTTTGCCCCCGGTTTCGCGGCGGCCGCCGAGGGCGCTCGCCGAATCATCTTGTTCGCGGGGTCGATGCCCATCGCGACGTCCAGGAACTCCGGGTCGAGGAAGGGCACGCGCGCCTCGACCCCCCACGCGGCCATGGCCTTGTTGGCGCGCAGGCAGTCGTACAGGTGGAGCATCGAGATCTTGCGGACGAGCTCCTCGTGGAACTCGGTCGCGTTAGGCGCTTTATGAAAGTAGAGGTAGCCGCCGAAGATCTCGTCGGCCCCCTCGCCCGAGAGGATCATCTTTATGCCCATGGACTTGATCGTCCGCGACATCAGGTACATCGGCGTGCCCGCTCGGATCGTCGTGACGTCGAAGGTCTCGAGGTGGTAGATGACGTCCGGGATCGCGTCGAGGGCTTCCTGGACGGTGAACTGGATCTCGTGGTGCTGGCTGCCGATGTGCTCGGCGACCTTCCTGGCGAACCTGGTATCGGGCGCGCCGGGGAGGCCCACCGAGAAGGAGTGCATCCGCGGCCACCAGGCGCGGTCGCGCTCGTCGGTCTCGACGCGTTTCTCGGCGTGCTTGGCGGCGATGGCGGCGATGATCGAGGAGTCGACGCCTCCGGAGATGAGCAGGCCGTAGGGCACGTCGGACATGAGCTGCCGCTTCACCGCGTCCTCGAGGGACTGCCGGAGCAGGTCGAGGTCGGCAGCGCCCTTGGGCACGACGCCGTCGGCCGCCCACTTCGGCGCGTACCATTTGACGAGCTCGCCCGTACGCGACTCGTAGTAGTGGCCGGGCGGGAAGACCTCGACCTTGGGGCAGACGTCGTACATCGCCTTGAGCTCGGAGGAGACATAGAGATTGCCCTCGCCGTCGCGGCCCCAGTACAAGGGGTTTATGCCGATGTGGTCGCGCGCGATGAAGAAGCTGCCGTCCCGCGGGTCGTAGATCACGAACGCGAAGATGCCGTTGAGGAGCTTGATGAAATCGGGGCCGAGCTCGTCGTAGAGGTAGAGGAGCGGCTCGCAGTCCAACTCGGTCTGGAACTTGTGCGGCTTCTTGAGGTGCAGGGCGCGGAGCTTCTTGTGGTTGTAGATCTCGCCGTTGGTTGCGAGGACGCGGCCCGTGTCGGCGTCGACGAGGGGCTGGGCGCCGTGCATCACGTCGACGATGGACAGGCGCTCGTGGCAGATTACCGCGTGATTATCGGAATAGACGCCGCTCCAATCCGGGCCCCGGTGGCGCAGGCGCTTTACGTGGGCTATCGCCTGCTTCCTGAGCTCTACGGGATCACCTTTGATGTCGAGGACGGTAAAGATTCCGCACATGTCGCGACTCCCTATACTAGGTCCTTCAAAAGTAACCGATTTTGGAGGACCTCATGGAATCATGCGAGTATGGTGGAAACATAGGGTTATCTCAATACCCCCATTTGACAGTATGTTTGGCATCGCGATACTTAGAGATTGCTTCTCAAATGGAGGAACGCATGCGGAAAGCTGCAATGTCTGTCCTTTTCGTCCTCACCTTCCTTTCGAGTGTCGCGTTCGCCGATACCGTCGACTGGTGGCCGATAACTCGATACCGTACAATGGGGACGGTAAAAGCGAGACAGGGTACATGCTCGACATAGCGCAAAAGGTATTCGGGGACGCCGGATACACCGTGGTCTTCGAAGCCATGCCGTGGGCCAGGGCGATCGACACCGTCAGGAAGGGGTCCTATGACGGCATCGTCGGGGCGGCCGTCAATGACGCCCCGGATTTCGTTTTCCCCAAGAACGAATTGGCCATCGTCGATACCGAGTTCTTCGTCAAGAAGGGGACCGCCTGGCGCTACGACGGAATTCAATCGCTGGCCAAGATCAGGCTCGCGGTCATCAAGGACTATTCGTACAACACGGACCTCGACAAGTATATCGCCGACAACGCCGCTGCCAAGGACAAGTTGGACATCGGTTTCGGCGACGACGTGCTCGAATCGAACTTCCAGAAGCTGATGTCCGGTCGAGTCGACGTGGTGACCGATGGCGGAGCGGTCTTGAAATATACGGCGGGCAAAATGGGAATTGCGGGGCAGGTCGTCTCCGCCGGAATCGGCGACCCGGGCTCCAAGACCTATATCGCCTTTTCCCCCGTCGGCAAGTCCTCCAAGGATTACGCGCAGATCCTTTCCGATGGCATCGACCGCCTGAGAAAATCGGGCGAATTGAAGAAGATCCTCGCCAAATACGGATTGACGGATTGGAAATGATTTCAGGCGGCTCGTAAAACGTGGAACGACCCAAAAATAGCGTATTGAAGAAAGTCGTCCTGTCCCTCTCGGGCGGGACGACGTTTGCGCTCCTCCTGTGGGGGCTCCTTTTTTACCTCCTCCAAACGAGTTCGGCTCAGCAGGCCTTCGACGCCGAGCTGGGCCTGGCGCTGAAGAGGGCGTCCAGCAACCTAGCAATACATC
>CAWHFT010000151.1:0-7594 GCA_963828175.1 uncultured Spirochaetota bacterium | reverse complement strand
TATTTGTTGTACCTTTGAGACAGATTGACTGCTTCTAATTCATCGATTGCAATTTTGTTAATATCCTGGATGCTTTTTCTATTTATATGGTTTTCTTCAATTGATTTATGAATGTGTAATTTCATTCCTTTGTATGATTTTTTTAGCTGCTGTATTTTTAAGTAATAATCATTGAAGAATAAAAAGGTGTGTAATAACAAAGTATCAAAAATATCATCTGAATCGTCTGGTTGCAATTCATTAAAAGGTGGAATTAATAAATAGTCCTTTTGATTTAATTTCAAGACTTCTATTTTTTCTTTAATCAATGAATCTAGGTTTTGTAAATGTTCGAATACTGGTAGCAAACGTATCGATATTTGTTCCTGTTTCCATTTATTGTTTTCTTTTTCATTTTGTTTCTTTTGCTCCTGAAATGTCCTAACAATAAAATAAACAGAGAGAAAGGTTAGTACTGGTGTCGCAAATCCATTGTAGAAAGTTCCTAAATTTGACCAAATGGTGGAATCAATTGTAAAATGAGTATACCCAGCAATAACATTACTAACAAAATAGAAAACAATAGGGATGACGCAAAGAACTATTCCGATTGGGAATATATGTGAATAAATATAGTTTTCGAACTTTTTAATTAATGAAATATGCTTTTTTGTCTCTGGGAATTCTATTTCCTTCTTCTGACGTTTTTGCAAATTGATCATGTGCATTTTAACTTCCTCAATAAAAGCTCTTGCTTGAACTAATAATAATGCTTAAATCATGTAATATCTTCAATTATCAATTTCAAGTTGCATACTCCATTAGTTCCTCAAGTGACATTTTTGATCCAGTATTGATATTTGTCAAAATCTTATAGCCTTTTTCATCAATTTTAATAATCCAGTAAGTTAATCTATCTCGTTCATAGAGATAATAGAGATTAGTATGAACAGCGAGTAGAAGGGCATCCTTTAGATAGGGGTGGTCAGAAAAGAGACCTGAATCTTGTATTGCCAGTTCCGGTTAGCCTTGGCGTATATTTTCCCGCTCAATTTAGTACCTCGCTTAATTATAGCATTGGAATGAAATCTAGAACACTGTTCAAGAATCGATTGCTGATATTATAGTCATATGGCAGACTATTTATGATATACGCATATAACATACTTACGGTATGCCGTACGCGCACGTGGAACAGAGTATCCCGCGCTCGGACGAAAGGAACCATGCCTCGATCGCCGTTTTTTCCGGTCGCTCGAGAGCGGCGTGGTAGAACCTGACCTCGGTTTCCCCGAGCCGTTCGGAGAGGAGGCGAGCCAGCATCTGCGATCCTTCCCGCGATGAGCAGAAGACGATCAGGGGGCGCGGCAGCTCCCGCGCGAGTCGGACGAGGCTGTGCTCCCTGCTGAGCGTCCGGACGACTCCATAGGAAATGTTCGGCCTGTCCGGGTCCCCCTCGACGACTCGGTACGGCTCTCCGCCGAAGAGGATCCGCGCGACCGCATCGAACACGATCGGGCTGGCCGTAGCCGTGAAGGCGCTGAGCGCGGGCGGAGCGAGAGCCTCGACGACCCGGCCCAGCTCGAGATAGGAGGGACGGAAGCTCTCGCCCCATTCCGAGACGCAATGGGCTTCGTCGATGGCGACGTGGCTCGGCGAGGCCTCTTTCAGGAACGACAGCAGTCGAGGATTGGCCAGGCATTCGGGATTCGTTATTACTATTTTCGCCCGGCCTCTCTCGACCGCCGCCTCGGCCGAGTCACGCTCGCGCGGGCTTTGGCCTCCGCGAAATAAGGCGCAGCCGATGCCCAAAGACTCGAGCCGTCGCCGCTGGTCTTCCATAAGTGCCAGCAGCGGATAGACCACCACCGTGGGGCGCGGCAAGAAAAGCGCGGGCAATTGGAAGCAGAGGGACTTGCCGAAGCCGGTCGGGAGGAGGATCGACCTGCCTCAGTGGTTCGGCCTCGGGTTGGCTTGAATCGAGCACGTTGGCGGCGACGAGGCGCTGGTATGGGTAAAGATAGTCGAGGCCGAAGGCCTGCTTGGCCGCTAGCCCCAAAGGGTCATCCGCCGGGTCCATGCCCCGCTAACGCGCGCGGCCTGCCCCTCCGCATGAAGCGTCTAGTAGCCCTTGACCTTCTTGCCGCACAGCATGTTCTGGTAGCATCGGACGCAGCCGGGGAAGACGCCGTCGGGGCTTTCCTTGAGGGCGTGCCGGAAGCGCTGGGCCCTCTCACCGTTGTAAATGTCGAAGAAACTCTCGTCCTTGATGTTGCCGAGCTTGTAATCGGGATAGTCGGCGCAGAAATGCACGCCTCCGTCGTAATCGATGTTGGCCTGGCTCCAGGGCACGGCGCAATGGGTGCGGACGGGTATTTCCAGATCGCCATAGTAGGTGTTGATCTTCTCGGGGTTGAGTGCCGGCACGGTGATGATCGGGTGGTCGGTGTCCATGGCGTGGATGCGGGTGAGTATGTCGAAGAGCTCGTGGCCGTCGATGCCCTCGTTGTAGCCCGTGTCGTAGGCCTGAAGGCATCCGATCTCCGTGTTCAGCTTTTCGCGCATGAAGACCCGCTGCCGCTCGACTATCGACTCGTTCGTGTAGGTTCCGAGGTTGAATATGTGCCAGGATAGCTTGAAGTCCCGCGCGGCGCTGGCGAGGCGGTAGAGGTCTTTATAGTTCAGGTTGTTGACAGTGGTCACGATCCCCATATGGGGGAAATGCGAGCCCTGTCTCTCCTTCTCGCGGTTGATGGCCGCGAAGCCCTCGACGACTCGCTGGTAGGAGCCTTCTCCGCGAATCCGATCGTTGGTCTCCTCGAAGCCGTCGAGCGAGACGAAGAGAGCGTGCCACTTATTGGCGACGATTTCCTCGGCATTCTGCGCCAGGTGAGTGCCGTTCGTATTCACGCTCACGGGCATCCCCGCGTCTTTCATATAGGCGACAAGGGGGAAAAGATCGGGGTAGAGGAACGGCTCGCCGCCCCAGAGGTATATCGTCGGTCGCTTGTGTCGTATCTCGTCGACGAGGCGCTTGTACACGTCGAGGCTGACTATCTTCTTGGACTCTTCCGCGGCAAAACGGCCTTTGAGCACGCCCTTATCGCCGCGCTGTCCGCACATCACGCAGCGCAGGTTGCACAGGGGAGTCAGCCGGAAATACAGCAGCGAGAGCTCGTGGGTCTTGCCCCGGTAAAAGCGGTTGTCGAAGAACATGGATTTCTTTTGCATCGCGAAGGACCCGGCCAGTTTGGCCGCGATGAAGGGGTCTTGCCTGAGAAGCTTGGGGACTAGGGCGAAGTTCGTCTTCATTCAGGCCTCCCGCGCGTCATTCGGTCGAGCAAGGGCTTGGCGAGAGCCGGAAGTGCCGAACGTGGCACAAGGTTGGACATGAAATAGGCAATTTTGTTGCTGGCTCCGGCGATGGAATAGGGCTTGTCCCGGCCGAGGGCACGCAGGCCCGAGCGCGCGACCGAGGATGCGTCCATGCCGCTTCTCTCGGAGAAGGCCAGATATGCGGGGCTAGAAATGCCGGCTGCGCCGTCGAAGGCCGTGCGGACGTAGCCCGGCAGGAGGCAGGTGACATGGACGCCCGAGGATCGCAGCTCCGCCCTCAAGGCCAGGGAATAGGAGAGGACGTAGCTTTTCGAGGCGGCGTAGGACGCGAAATAGGGGAGGGCGAAGTTGCCCGCCAAAGAGCCGACGTTGAGGATGCGACCGCCGGCCCGGGCCGTCATGTCCTGGCCAAAGAGGGCGCAGAGCGACGTCAGGGCCGTGATATTCAGGCCGAGCATGGATTCCACAGCATCCGCGGGCAACCCTGCGCTTTTGCCGAAGAGCCCGGAGCCAGCGTTATTGACGAGCAGCTCGACCTCGAAGCCCTTTTTCAGGCAGAGATCGTGGAGCGCGATGCCCGCGCCTCGATCCGAAAGATCGGCCTTGATCGAAACCGAAGCTCCGACCGCCGCGCCCCCGAGGCAGTTCCTCGTCTCCTCAAGACGCTCCCAATTCCTTCCCACCAATAGCAGCTTCCATCCGCATCGCGCGAGTTGGATCGCGAATTCCCTGCCTATTCCGCCCGAAGCGCCTGTCACGAGGGCCCAACCATATCGTGGTTCTAGCATATTCGAGAGAATACCTTATTAAATCTATCTAGGTAAGTCCGATACGTGGACAATGCTTCAACAAAGGACACGGAGGGAGGGCCGAGCCCCGCAAGCACGCCGGTTTGCGGGCGATGCACGTGAATTTTCCATGGCGGTTCACGGCGTAAGAGAATCGGGTCCATTTATCTTGGGGGAGCAGGTCGGCGATCCGCTTTTCCATGCTGTCGGCATCGGGCTTCTCGCCCAGGCCCAGACGCAGGCATACGCGGAGAACATGAGTGTCCACGATGATCCCGGGTTGACCGAAGCAGGCGGAAAGCACGAGATTCGCGGTCTTGCGTCCGACCCCCGGCAATTGGAGGAGCTCTACCATCGTGGAGGGGACGAGCCCGCCGAAGCTTTGCTGAAGGATCCCCGCCGCCTCCACGAGATGCCGCGCTTTGACGCGGAAGAATCCGAGGCTTCGGATCGCAGCTTCCACATCCTCTACCCGGGCGGCCGCCATGGCGGCCGGAGTCGGCCATGCGGCGAATAGGCCGGGGGTCGCCCGGTTAACTTGAGCGTCCGTGCATTGCGCGGAGAGCGCGACGGCGCAGAGGAGCTCGAAGGGAGAGCGGTAGCTTAGCAGGGGCCGCGCGTCCGGCCAAAGGGGAGCGAGGATTTCATAGGCCAATTCAGCGCGCGATCGCAGCATCTCTGGGGACTCCACGGGCGCAGTATAGCCTTTACGGACTTGCATTGTCGCCGTCATGAGCTATAATTTCCCCGAATGGAGGGTCGAATGAAACGTACAACTATGGTCATCGTCCTCATAGCGATCGTCGCTTGCGCCCTCGCGTCCGCTCAAACGAACGAGTCCGCCTTCTACCCAGTCCATCTTGACGTGGTCAAAGTTTTTTCCCACGCCGACGGTTTTCGCGTCATTTACCGCAAGGGCACTTCGGGCGTAGGCGACGTTTATCTTCCCGCCCGCTGGTTCGTCTCCGGAGGCAAGGCCGAGCTGGTGCGCGGCAACGACACGAGCTATCCCTATATGACCATCTTTTACAAAGACGGCAAATTCGACCATATGAGGCTCTACGTGCTCGCTGACCAGCAGGACCTGACGTGGGGTATACTCAGTCCCTCGGAAGGAGCTGGCAAATTCGATTCCGACGATCTCAAGCTGAGTTTCTGAGGCCCGCCCCGACCGGAACCTACGTTTAGTCTCGTCCGAGCGATCGGCGAAGAAAGGCAAGCCCGATGCGTCCAGTACCTCACGAACTCCTCGATTTCATAGACAGGCACGGGCCTTTCTATGTAATAGGCCATAAAGAGCCCGACGGCGACTGCATCGGCTCTCAATTGGCCCTCGCCTCGTTCCTGCGGCGGAGCGGCAAGAACGCATACCTCTGTTCGGCCGGTCCCTTTTCCAGGAACGAAATCATGCCCTACGAGAATCGTTTTACCCAGGAGGCACCGCCCGAGCTGCCGTCCGAAAGGGCCGCGGCCCTCATCCTCGATTGCTCGAGCCTGCAGCGCATCGGCTCGGTGGCCGAGACCCTGCCCAAAGTGCCCGTGGCCTTCATCGATCACCACGCCGCTGGCTCGGCCATGGGCGATGTCGTGTACATCGACGACAAAGCCCCTTCCGTGACCCTCATGATCCTCCTCCTCATCGAGGCGATGGGCGGAAAGCCGACCAAAGAGGAGGCCGAGCACTTGCTGTTCGGGCTCGGCACCGATACGGGGTTCTTCCGCCATCTCGACGAGTATTCCGAAGAGACCTTCACAGCGGTTTCGCGGCTCGTGTCCGCCGGCGCCTCGCCCAAGCGCGTTTATAACCTCATGTATGGCGGCAAGAGCCTCCTGTCGCGCAAGCTCATGGGCGAGATCCTGACGCGCACCGAGCCACATTTCGACGGCGCCGTGCTCATCTCTTTCGTGACCCTGCAGGATCAACAGCGCTATGGGCTCGCGAGCCGGGATTCGGACACTCTGTACCAGCTTCTTCTCGGCATCGCGGGCTGCGAGGCGGCAATGATAATCAGACAGGAGGGCGAAGCCGACTGCACGGTCGGCCTTCGCGCCCGTGATCGGATCGACGTCGGCTCCATCGCCGCCTCATTCGGCGGCGGAGGCCACCGCCTCGCCGCGGGGCTCTCGATCCGCGGCGGGCTCGTTGAGGTCAAGGACAAACTCACCTCGGCTTTCGAGCCCTGGTTCGATCGGGCGTAGGCAGAGGGCGCGCTCTCTCGGAGAGGGCCGCTGTTGCGCGAGATCGCAAAGGCGGCCAAGCTCCGGGCAGCGTTCATGCACTTCACGGATTTTTTCCGATTTTTTCTCTTCGGCTATCTCCTTCGGCAGACCGCGTTTGAGCGCGCCGCTCGTTTCGAGGGCCGCGGGCCATTCTGGCAGAGGCACGCTTCCTGCTTTCTTCCACGCGGGAGGAAGCCATGAAAAATGAACTTCACAATCTAGTGCTGGAGTATCGCTCGAGCGGGAAGGGGCGTGAGCTCATCTTGGAAAGGGTCGCGGCCTTGGTCTATAACTCGCACGCAAAGTACGGCTTCGATGACGAAGACGACGCGGCGAACGCGCTCTTGAGATTCCGTGGGCGTATCGACAAGCTCGTCGATCGCTTCGAGGACCGGGGCCTGCCATTCGACGCCTACTTGGCCTCCTGCCTCCGCTATCTCGCACGCACCGTCCGGCGCGATCGCAGGCGCGTCGCCGAGCGCGCCACGCTCTGCGAGCGCGCGGCCTACCGAGATCCGGCCCGCATCGACGCGGCCTCCGGAGGCGACGGTTCTCCCGACTTCTCGGAAGCTCGGGCCGAGGCGAGGCCCTACCCATCCGAGACGGCTGCCGGGACCCCTTCGCGGAGGAGGCCGCGAGCGAGAGGCGGCATCGTACCGCGGTGCCAGGCGGAAGCGGCCGCCTTGTCGAGCCGCATCGTATTTCTGGCCATAAAATGCGCCTGGGAGATGGACGAGGAGGGCGTCGAGCGGGCCGCCGAGTCGGCCGGAGTGAGCCGAGAATGGCTCGCCGCGGCGGTAGAGCAGGCACGACGTTCCCTCGAGCCCGAGCGGGCGCGCGTCGATTGCCTGGTCGAGCGCAGGAACGCGAGCTGGACCAGGCTCAGGCTTCTCGAGGCCCGAGCGTCCTTCGAGACCGATTCGTATCGGAAAGAAAGACTCGCGCTGGCCATGGAGAGGGAAAGGCGCCGATCCGACAAAGTCAAGGCGGAGCTCGCCACACTTCGGACGGTCGTGCCCAATTCGGTCGTGGCGAGGATTCTCGGCGTTCCGAAGGGGACGGTGGATTCCGGGCTGTACTATCTTCGGAAGCGCCTCCTTGCCGCAGGAGAAGGCAGGAGGCTATCGTCTGATCCATGGAATTATTCGTAGCCACCGGGAATGCCCACAAACTCGTCGAACTCGGGCCCGCCTTGCCGGGCCAGCTGCTCAGGTCGCCCTCCGATGCCGGGATCGCGCGTTTCGAGGTCGAAGAGGACGGAGCTACCTTCC
>CAWHFT010000150.1:0-54508 GCA_963828175.1 uncultured Spirochaetota bacterium | reverse complement strand
CGATGCCGTCGGCAACGGAAGCTACGGCGACTGGGCGTTCTGCAAGGGCCCGCAAGGCTTCTCGTGGGGCGGCACCTGGATTTGCGCCGCCGCCGGCACCGACAACATCGACCTCGTTAAGGCTGTCATGAAGAAGCTGACCTGCGACCAGGAAACGCTCACCACGATCGCCAAAGAGAAAGGCGATTTCACGAACAACCAGGCCGCCATGGCCGCCGTCGCGAAAAGCAGCTATAAGAACGCCTTCCTCGGCGGGCAGAACCACGTAGCCTTCTTCCTCGACTCCGCGAAGTCCATCAACCGCAACAACATTTCCGGCTACGATCAGGGCATGACGGAGACGATCCAGGCTTCATTCAAGGAATACTTCGACGGCAAAGTGACCAAGGACAAGGCGTTGGAGAACTTCTACACCGCGATACTGGAGAAATACCCCAACCTCAAGAAGTGATTGCGCTCGCAAGTATCTGAAAAGCGGGGCGGCATGGTCCGCCCCGCTTTTCATATGAGCGCATGGAGGGAACTGCGATGACGCGAGCGATGTCGACGATTAAAAAAAGGAGTATAAGCTATTCAAAGTGGGGGTATTTTTTCATTGCGCCGTTTTTTGTCATCTTCACCTTATGCACGTTGATTCCTCTCGTATCCACGTTCTATAACAGCTTTTTCGAAAATTACCGCATCGGCCTGACCCAGGTAGGCCCAAAATTCCTCGGGTTCGACAACTACGTAAAAATTTTCACCGAAAGCAAGGTTCATCTCTACGCATTGAATACCGTCATCCTCTGGCTGCTGAACTTCATACCGCAAATCGTCGTGTCGTTGCTGCTTGCAATATTGTTTACGAGCACGAGCATGAAAATCAAGGGGCAGCAATTCTTCAAGACCGTTATATATATGCCGAACCTGATCATGGCCTCCGCGTTCGCCATGCTGTTCTTCACCTTGTTCTCCGATGGCGGGCCCATCAACAGCATCCTCATGGATACCGGAATAAGCAAGGATCCCATTCGCTTTTTGTCGAGAGTCGATTGGACCCGCGCGCTCATCTGCATCATGAATTTCATGATGTGGTTCGGCAATACTACGATCCTGCTCATGTCGGGGATAATGGGCATAGATACTTCCCTGTTCGAGGCGGCGAAGATCGACGGCGCGAATTCCCGGCAGGTCTTCTTCCGAATAACCATGCCTCTTCTGCTCCCCATTTTCGTCTACGTCCTGATCACTTCGATGATCGGCGGCCTCCAGATGTTCGACGTGCCGCAGATCCTGACCAATGGCAACGGGAGCCCCGACCGGACGAGCATGACCCTCATCATGTTCCTAAACAAGCATCTCGCCAGCAGGAATTTTGGCATGGCCGGCACCGTGTCGGTCCTGATCTTCTTCGTGACCGGCGCCCTGAGCCTGATCCTGTTCAAGATGATGATGAGCAGATATGCGCTGAAAAACGACTCCAAATAAGGAGGGACTGGAATATGAGCACCACTTATACGATCACTCATCGCCGCACATACTACATCGGGCCAAAAGTGCTTAGCTATTTTTGTTTGATTCTTCTGTCGGCGTTATGCGTATTCCCCTTCCTGATCTTGTTGATCAACTCGACGCGCATGCATGCGGACATCATCAAGGGCTTTACATTGGCGCCGGGCTCATCGTTCATGCAAAACGTACACAGCCTTTTTTCTGACGCGAATATCCCGGTCGTCAGGGCTTTGGGGAATAGCGTCTTCATTTCGACGTGTGCCGCGCTGCTTACGACGTATTTTTCCTCGATGACCGCCTACGGAATATACATGTATCGTTTCAGGCTGAGGAAGGCTGCCTATAATTTCATAATGGTGGTCATGATGGTGCCGACGCAGGTCGCGGCCCTGGGCTTCATCAAGATGATCATCGACGCGGACCTGCTGGACACCTTCTATCCGCTCATCATTCCTGCGATAGCCTCTCCGGTGGTGTTTTTCTTCATGCTTCAATACATGCAGAGCGTCTTGCCGTTCGAGATCGTCGAATCGGCCCGCATCGACGGGGCCAATGAATTCCACACGTTCAACGCGATCGTCCTTCCCATCCTCACACCGGCGATCGCCGTACAGGCCATTTTTTCTTTCGTCGGCAACTGGAACAACTACTTTCTGCCTGCGTTGCTCCTCAACTCGAAATACAAGAAGACGATTCCCGTACTGATCGCTCAGCTTCGCAGCGCCGATTACATGAAATTCGATTACGGCAAGGTCTACATGCTGATCTGTGTCGCCATCATCCCGTTGCTTGTCATCTATCTCCTCCTGTCGCGCTACATAATCCGAGGCGTCACGATGGGCAGCGTCAAGGGATGAGGCTATCGAGTTCGGGCCGTTGAACCAGCTCTTTCGTTATCGGCGGCCCGGCGGTGTCCGACCTTCTCCGAAATATTTCTCGCTTCGATAGCGTAGCCATACTCGAAGCGCCTGCGGGATCCTCGTTTTTTGCTCCTTCGAAAGCAGGGAGTAGACTTCGAGGGCGCGTGTCCGCTCCAGGCGGCAGGCGGCATTGTTATGTGCGTCCCAGTAGCTCCGCGCCGCTCGGATTCGACGGCACGTCTCTTTGATCAGCGCTTCGCCGCTCAGGCTTTCCTCGGGTTTCGGGACCATGGATTGCAGTATAGCCGATGTAGGCGCGGGAAAAAAGAAAGCGGCGGACAAGGTCCGCCGCTCTCTTGCAGGCTAAGCCCTAGCGTAGCGTTATACGCGCATCACCGAAGGCAGTGACCTTAGGCGGCCTTTATTGGCACGAGTCTGGGGCTAGCCTCCGGCTTTTTCGGAAGCTCGATGGTGAGGAGGCCGTCCTTGAAACGCGCCTCGATCTTCTCGCCGTCGGCGTCCTCGGGGAGCTCGAAGCTACGGGAGAAGAAGCTTTCGCGCCTCTCGCGGCGAATCCACTTCCCGACTTCGTCCTTGTCGCCCTTCTCTTCCTTTTTCTCTGTCGAAAGGCTGAGGAGTCCGTCCTTCAGCTCGACCTTGAGGTCTTTCTCGGAAACGCCGGGAAGCTCGGCCTCGATCACGTATAGACCGTCCTTCTCGCGGACGTCGACGACTGGAGCCCTGGCTGAGACGGCAGGGAAGTACTCGTCGTCGAAGACCCGGTCGAGAATCTCGAAGGGGTCGGCTTTGAACACGCCACGAAAAGCGGGAAGCATGGCGTCGTACAAGGTCATGTTATTCATAATAGCACCTCCAACAGTATCTATTCGCCTCGTAACGGAGTCGCGTGCCGCAACGCGGTCCTGCGACGCCTAGGCGGAGCCCTTTCGGCGCTCACTAGTAATACAGCAAGAGTCATGCCAAAAGCTTATTATCGAGGGCAAAAAGGGCGCACGATCTATGACAGATTAGTAAGTGCTATCTAGTTAATTAATTAAATGCGAGCATTTAAAACAGGGGATACTGGTCAAACATGATGCCAAGTATAGTGTGGTCCCTTTTAACTCAGTGTTTTGTAGCTAAATGATACACTGAGTAATTTGCTATAGAAATTTATGCTTCAAGTCTGACCAGCTGGACGAGCTTCCCTTATTTTTCTGGTATCACTCGATAGCGGATAATTGTCCAATAGTCCTTCGGGAAAACGAGGGGCATGCCAGGTCCCTTCAAGTATTCCTCCTCGTGCTCCCCGATCGCCCGGTAGCCGCTGGTTTTTATAAAGTCCTCGAGCTTCTGGATGGTCGGCGGCTCGGTATCGTACGAACCCCGGTGGAGGATTTCCGCGACCTCGCCGTATTCCCACGTCTCTATCTGGGCGCTCAATCCCGACCCGTCCGGCTTCTGCTCGGGTAGCGAGACCGTCTCGGGCAAGGGGATTCCGACCTCGGCCTGCCAGTTTCCTTTCTGGAAATCGAGGAGCCGCTTTTCGGCGGGGACGCTCAGGTCCAGGTTGAGCTCGAAGCGGGCCTTCGGCGCAGGCATCGCCGGCCCTTTCGGCGCGCCCTTGAGGCCGTAGTAGGTCTTGAAGAGCCTGCCGAAGGCTTTCTGGACGGCCGCGCCCTCCGTGCCGGAAAAGCTCACCGAGAGGACCCGCTCAGCCGGCTTGCGATTGATCCGCGGCTGCGCGAGGGGCAGGTAGGCCTTGAGATCCGGGCCTTGGAGAAAGGATAGGACGAGGGCGAACGCGCCCAGGACGACGACTACGATTAGAACGATCAACCACGCTTTCATATAGGCTCCTTGGAAAAAGATTGTTCCGAAGCCTACACCAGGGCTGTGACAGCCCTGTGTCAAGAATTATTGATCGCGTGGATGGCCGAGGCGGCCTTTGCCAGCTCCTCGCGGAGCGAGCGCGGCTCGAGGACTTCGATGCCGGGGCCGAAGCCGAGCAAGGTCCCCACGATCCAATCGCCGGCGGGAAGGTTGAAGGTTATATGCAATCGTCCTTGGGAATCGCGCTCGGTCCCCGAGTCCCCGAACCACTCCCATGCCCGCTCTGCGAGCGCCGGGGCGACGAGGAGGTGTATGCGCGTCCAGGCAGGAGGCTCAAGGAGCTCGTCGCGGCAATAGGCTTGGGGCTTCCTCTCGAAACGCTCGAGGAGAATCCGCAGATCTGCGATCCTAGAAAGCTTAAAGAGCCGGCATCCATCGCGAAGGCGGCAGAAGCCCCAGAGATACCAAGCGTAGGACTTGAAGACGAGAGTCATCGGCTCGACCTCGCGCTCTTCTCGAGGGGAACCGTAGGACGCGTAAGAGAAACGCGCGACCCTCCTCTCGGCGATGGCGGGCTCGAGCAGCTTGACGAGCCTGCGCTCATCCTCCCTCCTGCCCCACGGGAACAGGTCGATCACGATGCGATCCTCGAGGAGCTCGGGAGCCCGGCTCCGGGGGGCGAGGCTGGCGATCTTCTCGAGGGCCGATCCGAGGGCCCGGTCCTCGATGGCCGAGTTGACGCCCTTCAATGCCGCGATCATCGAGCGCAGGTCGTCGAAGCTGAGCAGCCGCCGGTCGATCGTATATGAAGGGTCGATCCCGAAGCCGCCTCCCGGCCCGGGGAACGAGACAACGGGAATCCCGGCCTCGTTGATGGCTTCGAGATCGCGGTAGATGGTCCGCGCGCTGACCTCGTAGCGCCGCGCGAGATCGGCGGCCGGCACGCGCTCGCGGCTGAGCAGGAGGACGACGATGGAGAGGAGCCTGTCGAGCTTCATGAAGCTCCATATTCGTAGCTCGCGCGGAGCTGCAAGACCCTCAGCGAGGCGCGAAGGGCCTCGGCGTCGAGCTCCTCCGCGCCCCCATGGCCGCCCGTGTAGTGGTGGGGGATAAAGCGCAGCCTGCGCTCTTCGCCCGGCATGAGATGGAATCCAGAGTCCTCGAACTGGCCGCCCGCCGCCTCGGGCGAGACAAAAAAGGCCGGTCGCTCGCAGCGGAGCAGTAGCTCCGGCCCGCCGCCCCCTGCGGCGCCGTCTACCACGATGGCCTCGAGCCGCGGGTCGGGCAAGGAGCATCGCTTGGGCGGGGCGAGGAAGGAAACGGCAGTCCTCGTCTCGGACCGTCCGTCCGGAGCTCGTAGCGCCAGGACGGCCTCGACGAAAGCCTCCTCTGGGGAGCAGGGAAGGTCCGTCGCCTCGATCGAGGCGAGTTCGACCGAAGCCTCCGGAGGAACGGCGACGTCGATGAGGCGCTCAAAAGCGATCGTGCCGTCTAGTCGCCTCAGTCTGAGCGACAATCGGCCCACGTATCTGTCGAGCCCGTCGTTTACCGCGACCGCCCTGACGCCGGCTTCAGGAGTCGCCCCGGCCGCGTCGGATATCAGCGCGAGGTGAAGCGGCTCGAAGAATCGTCGCGCCTCATAGTGGAGGAGCTTCCAATTCCCGTCGTAGTCCAAGCTCGACCAGCTCGAGGCGGGCCAGACGTCGTTCAATTGCCAATATAGCGTACCCATGCACCGCGGGCGCAGGCTTCTCCAGTAGTCGACTGCGGTCCGGATTGCCCAGGCCTGCTGCACTTGAGAAAGATACAGCGTCTCGCGCAGGCCCGAGGGCATGCGGAAGTACCTCGACATCGTCTCGATGATAATCGCGTTGCCCCGGCTGTGCCTTTGATGGTGCTCCATCGCCGGGCTCGTCACATTGCGTTCGCCTTCGGGGGCGAAGGAGGCGACCGTCTCGAATCGCGGAAAGGATTGAAAGCCGAACTCGGAGCAGAATCGAGGGCGGATGGTCAGGTATTCCGAAAAGCTCTTGCCCTCGTGCCAGACCGACCAGAAATGCATGTCGCCGTGCTCGCCGCCCGAGGGCGAGCTGGGCCACCAGGTCCGGTCGGGGTCGAGCTCGCGCACTATTCTGCCGATCGTGCCTTCGTTGAGCCTGTCGTAGTCCACGATGTATCGCATCGGATTCGTCCTGGCATCCGGGTACCAGCCGAGAGCCCCGATATTCTCGTTGTTGCCGCACCACAGCGCGAGGCTGGGGTGGTCCATGAGTCGGAGTACCTGATGCCGTATCTCTGCCTCGACTTCGGCCAGGAAAGCGGAGTCGGAAGGGTAGAGCGAGCAGGCGAACATGCAATCCTGCCAGACGAGCAGGCCTTTCTCGTCGCAGAGCTCGTAGAAGTCGTCGGACTCGTAGCGGCCGCCGCCCCAGACGCGGATGCAGTTCATGTTGGCCTCCGCGGCCGAGCTCAAGAGGTCGTCCAGTCTCGACCGGGACCACCGTGCGGGCAGGGCGTCGGCGGGGATCCAGTTGGCTCCCTTGCAGAAGATGTCGCGGCCGTTCACGCGGAAGACCAGGCTCCGGCCCGCCTCGTCGGGATCGGCGGAAACCTCGAGCTCGCGAAAACCGATCTTCTTGCGAGCTTCGTCGAAGGCCGAGCTCGCCTCGGCGTCGGAAACGCGGACCGACAGGTCGTAGAGAGGCTGAGCGCCGTACCCGGCCGGCCACCACGCCTCGACGCCGTGGAGCTCCAGCTCGAGGCTGGCCGTCGAGGTGCCCGCGGCGAGATCGACTCGGCGCGAGGCCCGCACCCCCGCGACGCTCGCTTCGAGCGTCGCCGTGCGCGCGGAGGGGACGTCGAGCCAGGCAGTCACCGTGAGGCGCCAAGCCTCGCCTGCGCGGACCGCCTTCGTCGTCAGGTACTCGATTTTCGCTCCGTCCACCGCTAGGAGAGACGCACCGTCATAGATGCCGCCGGTCATCAGGCAGGGACCCCAGTCCCAGCCCAACATGCATTGGGCCTTGCGGATCAGGTTGCGGTGAGGCGATTGAACAGGAAACTCCGAATGGGGAATGGGGTAGGGCAGGGAGCGCGCCGCCTCCGCGGCCGCGCGCTCCGGGGAACGGATGAGAACGGACAGGCGATTCTTGCCCGGCCGAAAAAGTCGCTTCGCGTCCAGGCTCAGTCGTCTGAACATATTCGAGGACCGGCCCAGCATCTGGCCGTTGACGCCGATCTCGGAGATCGTGTCTAGCGCTTCGAACTCGAGGAATATCCGCTCCTTCGCGAGCGCCTCGGGCCCGAGCTCGATTTCGCGTTCGAGTAGCCAGTCCTCGCGGCCGATCCATTGCAGGTCGAGCTCGTTCCTGTCGAAGTATGGGTCGGCGATCTCTCCGCAGGCCAGGAGCGCGCTCGCAATATCGCCGGGTATGGCGATTGGTCTTTCGCTCCCGTCGGCGGGTCGCCGAAGAGTCCAGGTTCCTCCGAGCTCAAGTCTCGTCACAGCATGCTCCTTATGAGATTGACGGCTCCATGGGCCCATGGTATAAATCTTTTAGTTGTATAGATCAACCAACCCTATAAACATATCCCAGCGGGGTGGCAAGTGCCGAGAGGTATTGGTGACGGGCCGCGCACCGCGGCGCGCATAGTCAGGACAATTTGGCAGAACCCGCGGATCAGCAGGGTTGGCCTTGCCGAGCATCTTGGGCTCGACAAATCAACCGTGACGAACCAAGTCGCACGGCTCATCGAAATAGGCATCATTGAGGAAGTCGCCGAGGGAAGCGCCGGCATCAAAGGTGGACGGCGGCCGATCCACCTGGCCATGAACCGTTCATTCGGTCGCGTCTTGGGCATCGAGATACAAGTCGAGGCCTATGTGGCTGTGGTCGTAGATCTGGCTGGCGAAATTTTGGCCGAGACCAGGGGCTCAGTGCCTGTTGGAGAGGCCGGATACTCGGAGATGATGCTCGCCGTCATCCGCGACTGCGAGGCCAAGCTCTGCCCCAACCAAGAGAGACTCTTGGGCGTGGGCGTCGGAACCGGCGGCCTCGTCGACCTCAAGAAGGGAAGGATTCGCTATTCGGTTCCGCTCGATATCCTGGAGCCGATCGACTTCGGCAAGACCGTCGCGTCCAAGCTCTCCGTGCCCTGTCTCATCGAGAACGACGCCAATTGCTGCGCGTGGGGCGAGCTCGCCTTCAACCGGGACGAGGCGTTGCGCGACTTCCTGTTCGCGCTCATCGAGTTCCGGCGCGATACGAGATCGATCGGCCGCTCGGGCGGCATCGGCGTCGGCTTCGGCATTGTCCTCGGCGGCAAGGTCTACTCGGGCGCCCACGGCAACGCGGGCGAGTTCCGCTCCACCTTCTGCGACGGCCCCGGAGACCTCCAGCTTTCTCTTTCGAAGGCCGCCCTCGCCCGTCTCGACGCGGACCCCAAGGTTCTCGCCGAGGCCGCCGACGAGCTCGCGCGCAACACCGCGATGCTCGTAAACACGATGGATTTCGAGCGGGTCTACATCGGCGGCGACATCGAGGCGCTCGACGTGGATTTCCCTTCTTTGCTCAAGCGCCGTCTCGAGGAAAATTGGATGTATCCCTTTCCCAAGGAAGTCGAGATACATTACTCGAGCCTCGGGAGCAAGGCCGTGGCTTACGGCGCGGCGGGGATGATCCTCGACCGCCTCATCTCCGAACAGGCATTGCCGGGACTCGGCGGAATCGCGCCGCAGCTGGCGGCGGCGCATTAACGATGAAAGAAGCTCGCATGCCCAGAAACGACGGCTTTCCCCCCGATTTCATTTGGGGCTGCTCCACTTCGAGCTACCAGATCGAAGGCTCCACGAGCGCGGACGGGCGCGGAGCCTCGATATGGGACACCTTCGTGCGGATTCCCGGCAAAGTCTCGGGCGGCATGACGGGCGACTTAGCCTGCGACTCCTACCGCCGCTTGAAGGACGATGTCGACCTCCTTAAGGGATTGGGCGTCGACTCTTACCGCTATTCGATCGCCTGGCCGCGCATACAGCCCGAAGGCTCAGGTCCTGCCCTTCAGGCCGGCTTGGACTATTACAAGGCGCTCGCCGACGCGCTTGCCGAGGCCGGCATCGAGTCGGCCGTGACCATCTACCACTGGGACCTGCCCCAGACTCTCGAGGACAAGGGCGGCTGGCCTGCGCGCGACACCGCCCTGCGCTTCGCGGATTTCGCCGATATTGTCTTCCGCGCCTTGGGCAACCGGGTGGGCCGCTGGTTCACCCTCAACGAGCCTTGGTGCTCCGCCTTCCTCGGCTACGGCATGGGCCAACATGCCCCCGGCCGAGCCGACAAGACCGACTCCTACAGGGCCGTCCACCATCTCCTGCTCGCGCACGGTCTCGCGGTACAGGCGTACCGTGCTACCGGCCTGGGCGCGCCCATCGGCATCGTGCTGAACACCATGACCCCACGGCCTGGTACTCGTAGGCCCCGGGACCTGGAAGCCGCCGACCGCGCCTCTGACATGGGAACGGCCCTATGGCTGGATCCTTTGTACGGCCGAGGCTATCCACAACGGCACCTGGCCTCGCAGGGAGTCGCGATGCCCATCCAGAGCGGCGACCTGGAGACGATCGCCGCTCCGACCGACCTCCTGGGCATTAACTACTACAGCGAAAAGCCGGTCTGCGACGACCCAAGCGCTCCAGAGGGCTTCAGCGAGGCGCCCAGCTGGGAGGACAAGACTGAAATGGGCTGGAACATTGTGCCCGATGGCCTATATCGAATGCTGAGGACGATCTCACGGCGATGGCCGGTGAAGGACCTCTACATCACGGAGAATGGAGCCGCCTTTCTCGACGAGGCGGATCCTTCGGGACGAATCCGCGATCGCGATCGGATCGCCTATCTCAAATCGCATGTGGCCGCCTGTCGCCGTCTGATCGCGGAAGGCGTGCCGCTGAAGGGCTATTTCCATTGGTCCCTCATGGATAATTTCGAATGGGCCCATGGCTACTCCATGAAATTCGGCCTTGTCCGCGTAGATCCGGCTAATGGAACCCGAAAGCCGAAAGACTCGTATTACTACTATCGAGACTTTGTAGCTGGAATGGAGCCTTAATGCCCAATTATTAATATGTAAATATTGATATATTCGATGAATTTGTATTCCATATTCCTCTATATGATGTATGATTGAAGATGGTTTTGCGGATTTATTAATGGTGACCGATCGAGATACGTAAAAAAGTTGACATTACGATGGCCTCATTTTTTCGGAAGAGGGGTAACGCTATGGGGAAAACTTTCCCTTTCGCGGTCCGTTCCCGTTCTGCTGCCCGCGCTGTCTTCTTTGCGGCGCTTACTCTAGCACTGACCACCTGCGATGTCTTCAAAGCAGGGCTCGGCCCTAAGATAGACATAACCGGACCTACGGTAAACGTCAAATCCATAGCCAATGGAGCTTACCTCAAGGGAACAGTAGCCATTTCCGGGGAAGACACCGATGTCGTGAGCGTGCAATCGGTCACCCTCTCGGTCAGCATCAATTCGGTTCAAGTGGCCTCGTTTCCCGCGACGCTGTCTACCGGTACCTGGACCGTATCCCTGGACACCAAAGCCCTTACCTCCAAATACGGCGACACTCAAGCCAACCTGGACATCAAAGTCGTAGCCGGTTCGGGCAAGACCACCGATCAGCAAATAGTGGTCTACCTCGACAATACGCCACCAGTATTCTCATCCATGACGCCCAGCCAAGCCCAGCTCGGCGACAACGTCAGCTATGACTATGCATTGAGCCAACAGGAGGTAATTTCCGGGAGCGTGAACGATTTCGGCCTCAATACCGTCGAGTTCGACATGGGCTCGGGAAAAAATATCGCACTCACGCAGACTACCAAGTCGGCTTTTTCCTTTACGGTGGATTCGACCAAGTTCTTTAACTCGAGCTATGCCCCCCAGAACGGAGCGAGCGTGCAGTCCGGATCGGGCGCATCGTCGATCTATAAGGTGCCCTACCAAATCATCGCCACCGATTTCGCCGGCAATGTGAGCACGGTGTCGGGCAATTTCTATGCGATGCCGGGCCCGGGCGCGCCGCTCGTCCAATTCACTAGCCCGACCAAGCTTGCCGGCACGGGCTACAACGAAGGAGCCTACGCTCCATTCCAGGTCGCAATGGGTATAGCCAATTCGGTGCCGCCGGGCACGCCGATCACCTTCCACGCTTTCGACATGGACGGGCTGGATACTAGCGCGACCGGGCTCTACGTCGCTTATGCGCCGGTCGGTACGGCAAATTTGTCGGCACCGCCCGCGGCGCCGAGCTATACGATTCTCACGACCGCGAGCAGTCCGAACAGCCTGACGCTGAATCCCACGACGACTCTCCAGCTTCCGGGCGGTTCGAGCATCACGCAAGGAGCCGATATCACTTTTTCCCTGCCGGTGACTCCCGGCGAATACGCGGTTTTCATCAACGTGGCCGACAATAAGGCCAATAAAGTCAACGCGACGGCCGCAGTCTGCGCAATACCTCCGGCGCCCAACCCCGCGACCCATTCCTTGTATAATTCAATTTTCGTCTCCACCGGCAATCCGACCGTAACCGTATCCCTCAACGAGGGCGCATTCGTTAAAACCCTCAACGTGACGGGCACCGTAAAAGACTCCACTGGGCCTATCGGGATCATCATCACAATCGATTCCGATGTTACCCCCGTCTCCCCGACGAGCTGGACACTCGCCAGCTCGAGCGTCGCGAACTGGAGCTACGTGGCGCCCCCGACTCTCGCCGATGGCACGCATACGATCACCCTGCAGGGCGTCAATGCAAGTGAAGCAACTACCATTCCTGCCATGGTCATAGGCTTTACGGTCGATAGCACGCCGCCCACTACGACTATCCTGTCGCCGGCCAACCTCGCCTCGAGCAGCCCGGCGTACTGGCTCTCCGGCGCCACGGCGAATGTCAACGGCAACTCGAGCGACGCCGGCAGCGGAGTAGCGAGCGTCTATTACACGATAGTCTCACCCAAGGGCAGCCCGCCCCCTCCGTTCTCGACCTCGACCTGGACCCTCGCAGCCGGCGGCACCGCCTGGAGCGGCACCGTAAATCTGAGCGGCATCGGCGAGGGCCAGTTCACGCTGTACGCGGCATCCATCGACGCGATCGGCAACACCGAGGTGCCGACTTCGGGCAGGAACTTCGGGGTGGACCAGAACCCGCCGACGCTGACCGAGACCAACCACCCCGCGACATCCTTCACCAAGGCCTTGTATACGGTCGCGGGCTCCATCGGCGATACGAACTCGCTGGGGACCCTGGGCATCACCGAATCGAAGAACGGCGGGGCGGCGAACCCCGTGACCTTCACGTCGACTCCCGCGTCGCTCGCGGGCGTCAAGAGCGCCACCTACGCCTCGGCCTCGCTGCCGTTCGGGGTCGGGGCCATCGACATGGTCGGGCACACGAACGACGGTTCCTATGCGTACGTGCTGGCGGCGACGGACGTCGCTGGAAAGACCACGACGGTGAACCGCACGGTGAACATCGACACTACGCCGCCGACGATCGCCCTGAACGCGATACCGTCGTGGATCTCGGCGACGGCCTACACCATCTCCGGCACGGCGACTGACCCCAGCACGGGCGCCTCGGGCGTCGCGACGATCCAGTACTCGCTGGACGGAGGGACGACGTGGGCGAACGCGGTCTGGACGGACACTTCGGGAGGGGCGAACACGTCGGGCACCTGGAGCGCGACGCTCTCCGGCCTGGCGGAAGGCAACCACTCGGTGATCGCGAGGGCCACGGACGCGGCCGGCAACACCACGACGCTCGGCGCCGCCGCCCTTCGGCGTCGACCTCAACCCGCCTAACCTGGTCGTCGCCGCGGTGCCGGCCACGATCACGGCGGCGACGGGAGCCTCGTTCACTGGCTTTTCGGGGACGTTGTACGATACCGATCCGGCGGGCTTGGCGAGCCTCGCGGTCACGAGCACGCAGAACGGCGCCGCGGTCGCATCCAATGCGACCATCAGCTATCCGGGCAGCTCCATCGTGGCGGGAAACCCCTGGACCAACGCCTTCGGCGTAGACACGGCAGGCCATACCACGGACGGCCTGTGGAGCTTCGTCTTTACGGCCACCGACGTCATCGGGGAAGGTCACGACGGTCACCAAGACGATGACCATCGACACGCAGCCACCGACGACCACGGTCACGTCCCCGTCTTCTGGCGCATGGGTATCGACCACGTCGCTGTCGGCGACCGGAGTCGCCACCGACGGGACGGGGACCGGCGTGAGCAAGGTCTACATGAAGGCCGACGGGCTATATGTGGCCTCCGGAGCGACCGATCACAGCGCGGAGGATCCGACGGTCCTCGCGAACGGGTGGACGACGGCGACGGGCCAGAGCAACTGGTCTGCCTCGCTGACGCTGTCCGGCGAAGGACGAAAGACGCTGTGGATCAAGGCCATCGACGTGGCGGGCAACCTCACGACGGCGGCCGGAGCCGTTTCCGCCCGCGTCGACTTTGGCCTGGACTTGAATCCGCCGACGCTCGGCTTCACCGACTCGGTGGGCAGCCTGGTCAACTCGGGCTTCACGCTCGCCGGCACCACCTCCGACACGAACCCCGCGGGGCTGCCGACTCTCGCGGTCGTGGTGGACGGCGGGGCCTCGCAGGCCGTGACCGTCACGGCGGGAGCCTGGAGCTTCCCGGTCGCGGTCGATACGGCCGGGCACACGAACGACGGGTCGCATACGTATGTCTTCACGGCCACGGACGTGGCGAGCAAAACCACGACCCTGTCGCGCACGATCACCATCGACACGACGCCGCCGACGACGGCGATCACGTAGCCGGGCAATTACACGGCAGCCCAGCCACAATACTGGCTGTCGGGGGCCACGGGCTCTTTGGCGGGCTCCGCGGCGGATACCGGTGCCTCGGCGTCCGGCGTGGGGAAAGTCTATTACCTGGTCGACACGCTGGGCGCCAGCCACGGTTCGGACAACCCCGTATCGGCTGGCTGGACGCTCGCGACGGGGACGACGACCTGGTCGGCGACGGCGAACCTGGCCACGCTGGGCGAGGGCCAGTTCACGCTCTGGACGGCGGCGTACGACAACGCGGGCAACCTCTCCTCGATCTCGTCGCGCAACTTCGGGGTGGACCAGAACCCGCCGACGCTGACCGAGACCAACCACCCCGCGACGTCCTTCACCAAGGCCTTGTATACGGTCGCGGGCTCCATCGGCGATACGAACTCGCTGGGGACCCTGGGCATCACCGAATCGAAGAACGGCGGGGCGGCGAACCCCGTGACCTTCACGTCGACTCCCGCGTCGCTCGCGGGCGTCAAGAGCGCCACCTACGCCTCGGCCTCGCTGCCGCTCGGGGTCGGGGCCATCGACATGGTCGGGCACACGAACGACGGTTCCTATGCGTACGTGCTGACGGCGATGGACGTCGCTGGAAAGACCACGACGGTGAACCGCACGGTGAACATCGACACTACGCCGCCGACGATCGCCCTGAACGCGATACCGTCGTGGATTCTCGGCGACGGCCTACACCATCTCCGGCACGGCGACTGACCCCAGCACGGGCGCCTCGGGCGTCGCGACGATCCAGTACTCGCTGGACGGAGGGACGACGTGGGCGAACGCGGTCTGGACGGACACGTCGGGAGGGGCGAACACGTCGGGCACGTGGAGCGCGACGCTCTCAGGCCTGGCGGAAGGCAACCACTCGGTGATCGCGAGGGCCACGGACGCGGCCGGCAACACCACGACGCTCGGCGCCGCTCCCTTCGGCGTCGACCTCAATCCGCCGGTAATCACCGAGACTCTCCTCGGGACCACCGCCCAGGTGACCAAGAATGCCGCCTTCACGATGACCGGTTCCATCAGCGATACGAATCCCACGTCCGTAGCAGGGACGAATCTGCTGGTCAGCGTGAGTGTCAACGGCGGGACGGCGACCCCAGCCACTATCGTCGGATCTACCTGGTCCTTCACGCAGGCGAAGGTCGACGGGTCCTACAGCTATCTCATCACGGCCACCGACGTATCGGGCAAGACCGCGACTCTTAACCGCCTGGTGCTTCTGGATTCTACGCCGCCGACCGTCTCGGCCCCGACTCCCGGCCCCGGCACATGGGTATCCTCGACTACCCTTCCGCTCGCTGGATCGGCTCAGGACGGATCCGGGTCCGGTGTCCTGAATATCTATTACCTCGTCGACCTCGCGGCCAACGACCATAGCTCCGAAGTCGCCGCATGGAACCTGACCAGCGGTGCCTCGGCTCCCACCGTGTCGTGGACCGCCACCACAGGCTTGCCGAGCAGCTGGAGCGGGAGCGGCACGCTCGCCGGCGAAGGCGCCAAGATCCTTTGGATCGTCGCGTCCGACAAGGCCGGGAATACTACCACCTTGCGCAAAGTCGCCGCCGGCTCCTTCAGCGCAGGAACCGTCTACACCATTGCCTCCATCGGGACCACCGACTTCACGGCCGTGGGGGCATCGAGCAACACGGTCGGCCTCGCCTTTACGGCCAATGGCGTCGGCGCTGGCACCGGCTCGGCTTTCGCCGGCACCGGCCTCGGCATAGCTTTCGGCCTGGACCTTTCGCCTCCCAGCCTCACCGAAACCGCGATAGGAACGACGACGACCGTCATTCGAAACAATTCGGTGGTCTTCGCGGGCTCCGCCAGCGATACTAACGCCCTGGCGGCCGCTCACGCCCTCACGGTCTCGGTCGACAACGGCGCCGCCGTCGATGTTTCGTTCACGGCGGCTCCGCTGTGGTCATATACCTACACTGTCGATGCATTGGCTGATACGCAAGACGGAGCGCACAGTTTCGCTTTCACCGCGACGGACATCGCCGGCAAGGTGGAGACCGTCGTCCGCAATGTGCTCGTCGATACGACGCCGGCTTCCGCCGCCGTCACCGCGCCCACAGCGGCCTTATGGACGAACGCCTCGCCTTATACGGTGAGCGGAACGGCCACCGACGGTTCGGGAGCCGGCATCGGCCAGGTCTGGACCCTGGTGGACGCTTCCGGCAACTCCCACTCGGCAGACACGCCCTCCACAATCACGACCGGGGGCGCGTGGAAGTTGGCCGTAGGCACCACGAATTGGACATACTCCTGGACGCTCGCCTCGGGAGGGGAAGGCACCAAGACTCTGTGGGTCGCCGTCCTCGACCTCGCCGGCAACTGGACCACGACGTACAGCGCCGTCAATTTCGGCTACGACGCCACTCCTCCGACCCTGGCCATTACACCGATGGGCGGCTATAAGGCTACCTTCGCGATCGCGGGCAGCGTTTCCGACCCCAATTCCGCTTCCGGAATCGCCACGCTCCAGTACAAGATCGACTCCGGGACCTTCGCCCCGGTGACTGTCGCCGCCGATTGGAGCTCTGCCATACCGGTCGCCACCTTCGCCGCTCTCACCGAAGGCTCACATACGGTATCGGTGCAAGCCATCGACAACGCGGGGAATCAAACGACCCTGGCCGCGACCTTCAATAAAGACACGACGCCGCCTTCCATGACGTACAACAACGTCAACTCCGGCGGCGGGACCGTCGATCAGGACACCAATCCGGTCCTGACCGGAAGCCTGGCCGACGTCAGCGGAGTGGCTGCGGCGACCTATTCCCTCCAAGCCTGGAACTACAGCACGCAAACCTGGAACCCGATAGCGACCGGCGCCAGCCTGGGCGCGCCTGCCGGCGCCACGACATGGGCATGGTCTCTCGACCTCAGCGCCACGGGGCTCGCCCTTCCCGACGGGAAATACGAGATCGCGATCGGCGCCACGGACGTCCCCGGAAACGCCATCGCGTCCCCGCTGCAAGTTCCGTTCCTCATTTCCCGCTCGAGCCCCGGGGCGTCGATCGCGGCGCCGTCGCTGGGCACGTTCCAGAATGCCGCCTTCCCCTTGATGGGAACGGCCTCCGACCCCAATGGCCTCACTTCGGTAGTCGCCAAGATAGCCGCGGGCTCGGTCAGTTTCGCCTCCGGCACTACCGCTGCCATCCCCGCTTTGCCGGCCACCGTGGCGGTCGCGGCTCCGGGCGTCTTCACCACCAACGCGCCTCACGGACTCAACGTCGGCGACCAGATCTACATCTGGGGCACTCCCATGCCCGTGACGCCGACCGGGTCTTTGCAAACCGGAACGGCCTATTTCGTGCAATCGAGCACGTCCACGACCTTCACTATCGCCGCCACTTCCGGAGGGCGGCCCTGGCCATCAATACCAGCACGGCTACGAACCTCATCGTCGCAGCGCCGAAGTACGGCTTCTCCACCTTCCATCCCGCCATTCCCGTTTCAATTTCCGGCAGCACGATGACGGCGACCGACCACCAGCTAGCCAACGGGGACGCGGTGTATTTCCAGGGCACTAGCCTTCCCGCCCCGACCGCGGCCGGCACCGCCTACTACGTGGTCAACTCCGCGGCCAACACATTCCAGGTCTCGACGACGAGCGGCGGAGGCGTGCTTGCGCTGACGACCTCGGGCTCGGCCGTCTCGGTATACTCGCCGACTCACGCGATCAATTGGCTCATACCCGCCATGTCGGTTTCCGGTTTCAGCGATGGACCTTTGACCGCCTATGTCCAGGATTCGGCAGGCTCGGGCAAGCTCAACCAGACGAGCCAGGCCTTCACCCTTGACACGACCCCGCCGATCATCACTCCGACGAGTCCGGCTTCGGGCACGAGGTGGGTCGGCAACCTGACCATCACGGGCACGACCACAGACCCGGGCACCATCCCGAGCGGAGTGACCGGGACGATCGAATACCAGATCGGGAACGGGTACAATCTGAACAACCCATCCAGCTGGTCCAGCGCCAACGTGAGCGGCGGCGCCTATAGCTGGACCATCACCCTCGGCGACATGTCCGCGTACGCGAATTCGACCTTCTCGACGCAGTGCGACACGAGCGGCAACCCGGCCTCGGGAACCAACCTCTGGAAGCTGCCGATCGTATACCAAGCGCTGGATAAAGCGGGCAACGTCGCTCAGCTCACCTCGTACTACCTCATCCTCGACCCGAACGGGAACATTCCCGTGCTGAACATCACGCAGCCCGCCACGGGCCTCACCTTCGGCGGCCAGCAGCGGCTGACCGGCACCGCATCTCAGCCCACGTGGATCTACAGCGTCGAAGTGGCGATCGACCCGACGGGGGGGAACAACTTCCCGGCGACCCCCGTTGCCATCACCGTTTCCGGCAGCACTTTGTCATCCGCCAGTCAGCCGTTCACCGCAGGCCAGATGGTATTCCTCTCCGGTACGACGGCGCCTCAGATCGGCGGCGTCTCGGTGAGCCCGACCACCGCGTACTGGGTGGTGAATCCAGCGGTCAACAGCTTCCAGGTCTCGGCCACGAGCGGCGGGTCGGCGGTGAGCTTCTCGTCTTCGGGCTCGGGCGTCACCGCCTCGGTCTGGGCGCCAGCGACTCTCACCACTACCGGCAACAACGTGATCTGGTACTACGACGTCAACACGACGACGGCCTACCCGCAGAACGCGATGACCAGCCAAAGCATCAGCCTGCAGGCGAGGGCCTGGAATTCCCCCCACTCCCGGCGGAGCGAAGGGAACCCTGTCCGGAACCCTCACCTCGCCGTGGATCATGACTTTCAACTCCAGCTTCCCCCAAATCCAGAACATCCAGGTCACCGACCAGGTGAACGGCCAGCTCAATACCCAAAGCTATTATTCCCAGATGACCACGCGGGGCACCATCAGCCTCACGGGCACGGTGAGCTCGTCGAAGGGCATCTCGAAAATAGAATCCGTGGAGAGCAGCCCCTCGACCGGTTCCACGACGCTCTACAACACGGCCACTACCTATGCGGCTACCGCCGCCTCCAACGGCTCGTATTGGTCCTCGACTGTCACGCCGCCGACACAGTATTCCGGGGGAAGCTTCCCCTTCGGCGGCGCCTACAAGCTCATGATCACGAGCGTGGGGACCACGAATTGGGTGGCGCTCGGAGCGCCGGTCGGCACTGTCGGGACGGTCTTCTCGCCCAACGGGGCCGGAAGCGGAACCGGCACGGCCTTCGCCTCGGACTCCTCGGGCAACTTCAACTATGCCGTGGCGATGACTCTCAACTCGACTGCGCTCTATAACGATACGACCGGCCAGTACGCCTTCAACTTCCGCTTGACCGACATGACCAGCCCGACTCCGCAAGTCTCCACTTCCATGGTGACTCTCAACGAGGACAACTTCTATCCGACCTCGACGCTCAGCAACCCCGCGCCCATCCCCGTCGGCTCTTTGCAGAACGGAATACGGTACATGATCCTCTCGGTGGGGACCACGGACTTTACGACGGTAGGCGCGGCCTCCAACACCGTGGGCCTCAACTTCGTGGCGACCGGGCCGGCGTCAGGGACCGGCGTCGCCATCCCGGTGATGACCGGAACCGGCGTCAAGGTCCAAGGCTCTGCGACCGACGTCGGAACCGGATCGGGCACGATCCAGGGCCTGAGCAAAGTCATCGTCTACCTGACGAATTCCGCCGAGACCCAAGTCCTCGACCTCAAGAACGGGGGAGGCGCCTACACGGCGCCCACGACCCTGCAGGCCATGGACATGGCCAACGGGGGGACCATCGGCCCCGTCGCCTATCCGAATACAGCCTCGTTCACCAATTTCTTCGCCAGCATCGACACGCTGGGCATGAACGGCTCGGTCAATCCCCACGACGGATTCACCGAAAGCCTCATGCTCGACGGGAACAACGACGACTGGTGGGTCCAGCTCGATACGACCAAGCAGAACGACGGCCCGGTCACGGTCAATTTCGTGGTCTGGGACGCCGCGGGAAACCCGACCCACTACGCCCAGAGCGCCTTCATCTCGAACAACGCGCCCAGCCTTTCGAACATAGTCCTTGGGACCGACCTGACCGGAGCGGGCACCATCAACGCCACCCAGACCGTGTCCTCCGGCTTCGCCGCGACGGGATTCACGGGCCGGAACAAACTGCTATCGTTCACCGTCAATAGCGTATACAACGGCAACGACGGCGCCCTGGGCTACTCCCTGATCTACGCCGGCCATGACTACCTCAACCCGAGCGGGCAGGCGGGGGTCACAGTCTCCGGCGTGACCACGAACAGCGAGATGGTGACGCTGAATTTCGCGACGATCTCGCCGTCGATTCCCGATACGAGCGTCCTTAACGGCGCATCCTTCGCGATCAAGGTCATTGACCAGACGCCGGGCTCGAACCAATCCTACGCCCAGGGGATCGCCTTAAATATCCACAACAACGACACGGTGGCCCCGACCATCAACGCGGCGCCATTCGGGCAGGTCTACAACACGCCGACCGACGCTTCCAACGGCGGCGTCAATACCGACTCCGGCAAGACGCTGGGGCCCGTATCGGCCTACGGCGCCAACATAGGGGCCTCCGGAGGGCACATCGAGTACGCGAGCCCCATCACGGCGGGCGCCTCGGCGGTGTCCGGACAAGTCGTGTTCAAAGGCAAGACGTGGGACGACCTCACGCTCCAGAAGATCACGGCCACGATCCCCGGCTTCAACGGCGGATCGGGGTCGGGCGCCGAGTTCACGATCGCCACGTATTCCGGCGGCGTCCTGACCGGCTCTTCGGGGAACGGGGTGGACTTTCGCCGTGGACTCAGGCAGCCAATCCCTGAGCCTGGCCGACGGCCATGTCCTGAACTGGAGCTTCACCTGGGACAGCTCGCTGGTGGCCACGGTAGCCGCCACGAACGTCACGGTCGCGTTCAAGGCCTACAACAACGGGTCGCCGTCATTGTCCGGCAGCTCCTCGATGGTCGTCGATATCGTACCGTACGTGACGGCCGTCGCCACGTCCCTCAATAACGCCTATTCGTCGAACCCGTCGGTGTTCAACCGCTCCGCGCTCGGGGCCTATCCCGTCTCCAACACCGGCGCTTTCACCCTGTCCGGATATAATCTCTATCTGGCCGGTTCCACGACGGTCTCGGTGAACGGCTCGAGCGCCTATATAGCGACCAGCTCCCCGAGCAAGACGTCCCTGACCGAAACGCTGAGCTCGGGCGCTACCTCGGGCGCATTCAACCTCACGGTGAGCGGAGTCCAGATCGACAACAACATCAACAACAACAATGCCTCGATGACCACCTCGGGAGGAACGACGGTCTACTACAACCAGGTGCCGAACGGCGTGAACAATCCTCTGTTGACCGACGACCTCGGCTTCAAGGTCTGGAGCTTCGCCACGGTGGCGACCTCCGCGACGCAAGCCTTCCGCTACCCGGCCATGAGGGTATCGAGCGCGGCATCGGGCAGTAGGGTCGGCTTCGCATACGACTACGGAGCCCAGGAAGTCCATGTCAACGACAACGGTACCGACACGAAAATCGACGGCTCCTATACCCAGTGGTATGACACCGCCTTCGCATACGATCAAACGACGACCACCGCCCACTACTATGCCATCGGAGTTAATGGCGACAGCGGCGGCACGGGTAACGGATCGTACAACAATTATGCGAACACCGGTTTCTACGCGTGGCAGGCGGGGAGCCAGACAGCCGACAACACGGGAACCTACACTCAGGGGACTTACAAAGTCCTGATCGAGAGCGCATACAACGGCGCTGTCTTCAATTCCGACCGCGTCCAGCAGCCCAAGATCGTCGCCACCGGAACGGCCAGTCCTAATAGCGTCTATATGACCTACTACGACGCAAGCCAGAATCAGCTGACCTTCCGTTACGGGACGGTAGCTACCGGTGGTGCCTTTGCCGGCGATCTCTCCAACCAGCCGAGCACGGGAATCGGTTCCGCCGCGAACGCCCAAGCCATGGCCACTTCCGCCACGACCTACGGGGTCGGCCTGTATAGCGCCATCGGCGTCACCTCAGGCGGAGTCGCGGTGGCGGCCTGGTACGATCAGGCCAACCAAAGGCTGGTCTTCAGCTACAATACCGCCCCCACGCTGACCACGTTCGGCGGGACAGTGGCAGACCAACGCCAGCGTCATCGACTCCAGCTTCGCAGGGTGGTACGTCGATATGGCGGTAGACGCCGCTAACGGAATCCATATCGCCTACTACAACTCCTCGAGCGGCGACCTCAAGTACGCGTACTTGTCCGCGTACAACGCGGCTCCTCAGGTGACGACGGTCGACTCCTTCCTCTCCACGGGCACCGACATCTCAATCACGACCAATTACAACGGGACCAACTATGTGCCGTACATCTCGTACTTCATGCCGACTTTCACCCAGACCAGCTTCAGCGTCCGCACCGCCTGGAGGACGAACTTCGCCAGCCTCCAGCCAGGGGCGACGAACGACCAGTTCACCGGGAATTGGGAAGTCATGACGGTCCCGACCGCCAGCTATCCGCAGGACTTCCGGGTCGGCCTGGGAGTCAAGCCGAACTCCTCCGCCGTCAACAGCCCGATCCTGGGGTATTCGACCAAGAACGGGGCTACGTACACTCTCGAGACGGCGCAACTGCAGTGATAGCGAGGGGAGCTGAAAATGCGATCGATGGTTGAGCCGGCCGAGCGCTTGGCGGCGACTTTACTCATCGTGGCCGGGCTCGCGGCCATGTCCTCCTGCCAGCGGCCGCTCACCGTGCTGCTGGGTCCGGAAGCTGCGGCTCTCAAGGCCGCCGTCGAGGAGACGGCGGCGCTGACGCCGGACGCGGGAAAGATCAGGGTGGAGGCCGAGGGCGCGAAGGCTCCGGCCGGCGACCTGCTCAGGCTGACATCCACTCCTGGGTGGAACCCGCCTTCGGGATCGGAACCGGCGGTGGCGCTGCCATCGGGCTGGGACTCCTCGTATTCTCCGCTGCCTGCGCTCGCCGCTCTGGGAAAAGGAAGGACGGATCCTGGAGCGCGATTCCCGTGCTCTTGATGCCTGGGGACAGACAACCTTCGCGGGGAAACCGGCTAACCCCGCGCCTACCGGCGAATGGAACGGGCTCGTGAAGCGCGCGAGGCCAGATTCTCTTTCCGTAGCGGAAGCCGCCCCTCCTTCAGCAGACGGCCTTCCTCTTCGAAGCCTACCCTAATCTCGGCCCGAACGTCGAAGCGGCCTCCTGGTCGTCGAGTCGATGAGAGGTCGGAAGGATCCTTCGGCTTTGCTGTCGGCTTGGTCGCAAGAGGGATTTGGCTGCCCGACACCTGGTCCTTCGCGCGGGTCGACCAGGCCGGCGGCATACAAGCCGGGCGGTCCACCATCTTCTTCGAGACGTATCGGGATTTCGAGCTCGCCAATCCGCACGGGGTCCGACGGTTCGTTCCGCTCACCGTGCGTCGCGGGCAAGGCGTCGCGATGGCGGGAACGGTGCTCTTCATGGAATTGCGGGCAAGCGGGGAAACCGACCGATTCGGCCCTGAAGCTGATGATAGGCCTGGCCAGCCCCGAATTCCAAAAACGGGCGGGCCTCGAGGCCAAGTGGCTGGCCGCCGATCAATCGGCGCCGGAGCTGGATGGAGTCGGCGCCATGGTTCGAGGGGCGACCAGGAATGCGAGCAGGTTCCTGCCCGTGACCGACCAGCTGCCTGATCCCTTGGTCGAAGGGAACCTTTGGGTGGATGTGCAGCTCGCGGTGGATCGGGTCCCCCGAAAGTAAGGAAGAGAATGATGAGAGTCCGGATACCGTTCGTCCTTCTGGCGATGCTGTGCGCTGCGCTTCCGTCGGCGGCGCAGTCCTCTAGCGGCGGCCTAACACCGGTCGACGGGCTTGAAAACTGGAAATACGGGCTCGACCTCAGCACCTACGCTCCCGGCAAGTACAACCTCGTCGTCGAGGCGAGGGACAAGGCGGGCAACGTGACGCGCACCACGCCGATGAATATATTCGTCGATCCCAAGGCCGATTTACCTTCGTCTCGATCATCAATCCGACTCCGCTCCTGCGCGTCGGAGGGGACCTCAATATCGTCGGCACCTGCGTCGCCGCGAAGGGCGTGGATCATGTCGAAATCAGCCTCGACGGGGCCGAGTACGTGAGGGCCGAGGGCGGGAGTTCTGGTCCTACTATCTGAAACATCCGCGATTCCCGAGGGCAGGCGTACGATCGACGTCCGTGGCGTGGACGTCAATGGGCTCGCGGGGCCGGCGGCGCGGGTCAAGTTCGATCTCGATCGGACGAGTCCGGCGGCCGCTGTCGATTTCCCGGTAGGGTCCATCGTCTCAGGGCAGATTCGCCTTGCAGGGACTGTGTTTTCCGCCAACCGTATCCGCTCGCTGAATTTCCCAGGACGAAGGCAAGACATGGGCGAAAGTCGACCTCAAGAAGGGCAAGGACCCGCTGAAGCCCGGCTTCTCCTGGCCGTCGACACGAGGAAGCTGAAAGACGGTCCGAAGGTGTACAGTCTGCGCAGCGTCGACATGGTGGGCTCGAGCCAGACCGACGCCTACATCGTCTTCGTCGACAACACGAAGCCCGTCATCGAGTTGGCGAGGCCCTCTCCCGGTCTGGCGGTTCACGGACGTTTCTCCGTCATCGGCGCGGTGAGGCACCCGCTCGGGATCAAGCGACTATCCTTCGAATTCGGTTCCGGCGAGAAGGGCGACATTCCGCTCATGAAGGGCGACCCCTCTTCGTCAAAGAATTCGACTACCGCGAAAATCAAGGGCGACTCGGCCGACGTGACGCTCATCGCGGAGGACCCGATCGGGAACCTCACCAAGCTCGTCGAAGACGTACAAGATCGACCGAAAGGTGGACAAGCCCGTCCTCAAGGTCCTCGGGCCTCTGGCCGGGTCGACCGCCGGAGCGGCCTTGCGCGAGGGCGAACCGGTGTGGGGATCGATAGCCTCCTATTCGGGAGCGGACGGGCTTCGCTGGTCGCTCGACGGAAGCGCGCCCAAAGAAGTGGCATGCGGCGAAGCTTTCTCCCTCGTTCTCCCCCCGCCGCCTCGGGGAAGCACGTCCTGGGCCTCGTCCCTTCGATGTCGAGGGGCATGTCGGCGACCCCGCGATCCTCCCGCTCGTCCTCGACAAAGGCCCCGGATCGATCAAGTTCGATCGCATAACGTCGGCCAAGGCTTCCCGCGGCTTCGTGCAGGGCGCGCAGGTGAGCGTAGATGGCGGCGAATCCCTCGAGGGCTCCGTGGTCTCGTCCAACATGCCGTCCTCCTCGGAATATTCGATCGCCGGGGGCCCGGCCAAGCACGCGTCGCTGATCAAGGCCGCAGACGGCACGTGGCGCTTCAAGGTGTCCCTCGACCGCGGTCTGCCGTACGGCTTCGCCCCCATCGTCCTGCGGGTCAAGGACGCCGCGGGCAACGGCTTCGAGGCGACTGCCCTACTGTACGTGACCGACTACGCGATCGCCAGGGAAGAGACGGGCTTCCGCTTTCGGATCCTCGCGTCGGCGCCGACGGCCGTGTGGTCTTCGGCACCGCGGCCGGGGGCGGCGCGGAAGCGGTACCCGCCTCCGGTGCTGGGCGCATTTTACGGAGGCGAGCTCACCGGCCTCCGCTTCGTCCCGCCGACCGATCTCGTGACGGCCGGCTACGACGGCCGCGTCGTGACGCTCGCGACCGCCAAGGACGGGACGAGCGCCCCCACGCGGCTGGTCGGCACCACGGCCAAGGGGCACGAGTTCTCCGCCGGCCCGTTCATTTTCGTCACCGACTCGACGCCGCCGACTATCACGATCGACTCGCCCGCGGAAGGGACGTGGTTCAACGGCAAGATGTCGGTGACGGGAAAGGCCTCCGACGCGGCGGGAGCAGTGACCCTCGGCTGGCGGCGGCTCCCCGACGGACCGACCGTCGCCGCGACGACGAAGAACGATGGCTCGTTCTCCATCGAGCTCTCGGCCGGCGACGTGCCGGCGGGCTCCTTTCTCGATCGAGATCGAGGCGAGGACGCGGGCGGCAAGCGGTCCGACAGCCTACCGCAGCCTCGGCGCGGACGCGACGCCGCCGGTCCTGCGATTCCTGTCGCCCGAGCAGGGCCAGGCGGTCTGGCGTCGAGGGACGTCGCGGCCGCGATAGACGACGCCTCCGGCATCGCTTCCGTGGAATACGCGGCCGACGGCGCGAGCTTCTCGGCCATCGACTGGACGAGCCGATATTTCGTCCATCGCGCAGACCTTGCGGCTAATCCGAAAGCGGCGTACCGCGTCGTCGACAGGGCGGGCAATGTCGCCGTCTCGAGGCCCGAGGTAGTCGCGGGCTCGCCGCCGGCACGCCTGCCAGCCTCGGCTTCGGTGTCGGTCGAGCCGGCCGCCGGCGAGGCCAAGTCGAGCTCTCGGGCACGGCCGGGGCTCTCAAGGTCTCTCTACTGCTGCCCGGCCTCTCGGGGCCCGATTACGGCGCGTTGGGCGATGCCGCAGCCGCTCCTCCCTCGCGCTTCCAGAATCGACTCCTCGTGCCGGGCGCGCTCTCGCTCAAGGGCATGGCCACCGTGGACGGCCAGGCGAAGTTGGTTTCGCTGAGCTCGGACGGAGGCGCGACCTACGTCGCGCTCGCCTCGAGCAAGGACGCGAAGACCGCAAAAGCCGAGCTGTCTTTCGCCTTCGCCGTGGAGGCCTCGAAACTGCAAAACGGCGCGGGACGGTGGACGCTGAAGATCGAGGATTTCGCCGGGAATCTGTACTTCTGCCCGATCTACGCGCTTGTCGACACCAAAGCCCCTACTCTTGCGGTGCTCTTCCCCGACAAGGGAACGAGCGCCATGCCGGGAGCCTTTCCGCTCGTGGTCAAGGCCGAGGACGAGAACGGCATCGCGCTCGCCGAGATCTCCGGCGCATCGGGAGCCGCCAAGGAAAGCCTGGGCGCCGAGGCGGGCGGCCGCTATTTCGGCGCGGATGGTCGACCCCCGACGCGCATCGGGCGCGTCCACAGCCGCCGCCAAGGCGGGCCCGCTCTCGATCGGCCTGACGGCGAAGGACGCCGCCGGCAACCAGGCTGCCCTCGCCCTGAAGTACGGCTACGCGGCCGCGCCCCCTAAGATACGGCTCGACACACCCGTGGCCGACGCGAAGGGAGTCATCCCGCCCGTCGATGACGGGGCCCTCATCTCGGGCCAGGCGACGGGAAGCGAAGGCCCCGCGCCTGCGAGCGTCTCGATCGACGGCGGCGCGGCCGTCTCGTTCCCCACGGGCTCTTTCGCCCTCGCGCTTTCCGGGCTGTCCGCAGGCAAGCATTCCTTCGTCGTCGAGGCGGGAGAATCCGGCCACGCCCTCTCCAAGGTAATGAAAGATTTCGTCGTCGAAGGCCAGGGCCCTAGCCTCGTCGACTTCAGGATCGGCGACGGCAAGAGCGCAGTGCCCTGGGCGCCCGGCGGCGATTTCGCCCTGGGCGCCTCGAGCCAACTTTCCGGGAGCGCGATCGCGCCCAACGGGCTGGCTTCGGTGACGGTTTCGATCAACGGGGCGACCGCCGTCCAGGCAGTCCTGGGAAAGGCGGTCGGCGGCAAGGCGGCGTTTTCGGTTCCGCTGCCGGCACTCTTGCCCTATGGTCGAGTAACTCTCGACCTCGTGGCCAAGGACCAGATCGGCCTCACGGCGTCGGCCAAGCTCGAGCTGCACAAAGTGCTCGCCCCCACGGCAGCCGGGACCGACGATGCGGAAGGCCTTCGCTTCGCGGACTCGCGGATAGTCCAGGCCGACGGAAAGACGAGCTTCCTTCTCGCGCCCGGAGACTCCCTGGTCGGCCGTTTCAACGGCCGCGCGATCAAAAGCGTGGCCATCGCGCCGGCCACGCCCTGCCTCGGCGCGGTCTTCGACGACAGCACCGTCACGATCACGGCCGCAGCCGAGGGCATCGTCGCTCAGGCGACGCTTTCGGTCCAGACCGTCGACGGCGACTCCTTCGCCTGGGGCCCGTTCTCTGCGGCGGTCGACGCGGGCCCTCCGTCGGTCGAGGTGACGTCACCCGTCGACGGTGATTTGGACCAAGGGCGAGGTCCGCGTGGCCGGAAAGGCCGCCGATCCGCAAGGGATCGCCTTAGTGCAGGTGTCGGTCAACGGGGGAGACCCGACGACTCTTTTCGACGCCCGAACCGCCGCGGAGGCCCAAGCCGCCGCTAAAACGGAGGCGGCAGCCAAAGCCTCGGCATCTGCCAAGGCTGCGGCCGCGGCAGCGGCCACTTTGGCCGCGAAGATGGCCCTGTCCTCGTCCGAGGCTCCGTCTGTTCCGGCCGAGCCCGCCGCTGTCTCCGCACCTGACGGCGGCGGCTTCGATTCAAGCGGCCGCGAGGCCGTCTTCGACAAGGTCTTGTCGCTCGCGACCGCGCCCGACGGCGCGACGCGCCTGGACATTCTCGCCCGCGACGGGCAGGCCGGGAGACTCGCCTGACGCGCTTCGTCAATAAAGACAGCATTCCTCCGACGCTGACTCAGGTCGAGCCTGCGGTCGGCGAAAAGGTGAACGGCCTCACGACGTTCGTCGGCGAGGCGACCGACGGCGGCCGACTCGCGACGGCCGCCTTCCTCGCGGCGGCCGGCGCCGCGCCGGACGAAGTCACGGGCCTCCGGGTCTTCGCCCGGGACCTCGACTTGGCCAGGCTCGACATGCCGCTGCCCGACGGCGGCGGTTTCGTCGTGACCGACAAGGCGGGCAACAAGGCCGTTCTCTCGCCCGCGGTCGTCGTGGACAAGGAGGCGGACAAGCCAGTCGTGGAGATCCACGCTCCCGAGGAGATGGAAGTGCTGCGCAGCGATTTCGCCGTCTCAGGCGTCGCCTACGACGACGACGGCGTGGCCGCGATCATCTACAGGTTCGATGGAGGTTCGTGGACCAGGATCGACTCGCAGGGCGCCAGCTTCTCGATACTCGTGGCGCTCAAGGACACGACCGACAACGAGCACACCGTCGAGGTGAAGGCGGAGGACATCTATGGCGTCGAAGGGAACGTCGTCGCCCGTAAGTACCGGATCTCGAAGGAGGAGCCCGTCGCGCTGATGACGAGCCCGTCCATCTCGAAGCCCGTCCGAGGGACGGTCAAGCTCGAAGGCACGGCTGCGGACGCCAACGGCATCAAGGAAGTGACCGTCTCGGTGGACAACCGGACGAGCTACGACCGGCCCGTCGGCACGGAGAAGTGGAGCATCGCCCTCGACACGACGACTCTCTCCGACGGCATCCACGCGATCGCGGTGCGTCCCGTCGACGGCTACGACACCGAGGGGTTCTACGCCACGATGATCACCGTCGACAACACGCCGCCCAAGTCCCAGCTCGACCTGCCGCGCGACGGCGACGAGGAGGCCGCGACGATAGCCGTGTCCGGCCGCGTGTCGGACAACATCGGGATCGCCTCCTCGCGGATCGAGATCGCCCCCGTCGGGGCGGACGCGCCGCCGCAGATCGTCCTGGACCTCGGGACCGACAAGATCGTACAACGACTAGTGGACATATCGAGTCTGAAGCCCGGGGTCTACACGGTGCGGCTCATAGCGGTCGATCGCGCCGACAACCAGGCTCTCGCCTCGCGCGATGTCGCCGTGGTCGGGGGCACACCCGTCGACTCGATCTCGATCCTGTTCCCCGTCGAGGGCGAGCGTCCCGACGCCAAGCTCAAGGTCCAGGGCCGGGCCCTGGTCGCTTCCGGGGCGGGCTCCGTCTCCGTCCTCGCCGACGGCTCCGTGCTCGGCGCCGCCGAGCCCGACGCCCTCGGCTGGTATTCGCTGGATATCCCGGCCGGGACGCTTTCGGACGGGCCGCACGTCCTCGAGGCCCGGACCAGCTCGAAGGACGGCAAGCTCATCGAGAGCCCCCAGACCCGCGTCGAGTGGTCCTCCCTCGGGCCCTGGGTCACTATCGATTCCTTCCCCTCCGGCAAATACCTGGCCTACCGCCCCTATCTCCGAGGGGCCGCCGGTTGGGTGGCCGACCCGCCGCCCGTCGGCGACAAGAAGGCGCAAGCCGACTACGAGAAAGCGGCCAAGGCCCGCGCCGTAAAGACCGTGGAGGTGAGCCTCGACGACGGAAGGACGTTCGTCCTCGCCAAGGGCGGTTCGAGCTGGAGCTTCAGGCTGGAGACCCAGGATTACAAGGAAGGCGCGTTGCGTGTCATCGTGCGCGCCCGCTACGCCGACGGCACGACGGCTTCCGCGAGGGCCATGTACTTCCTCGACAAGACTCCTCCCGAAGTCGAGGTCCTGAGCCCCTCGGAGGGTGGGCGCTTCAACGGCATCCTGGCCCTCTCGGGCAGGGCCAGCGACCTCAACGGCCTTGAGTCGGTGGGAGTGGCCCTACGCAAGGGCGACAAGGCGAGCTACGAGGTGCCGTCCTTCATACAAGGTCTTTACGTCGAGGGACAATTGCTCGGGGCGACCACGTGGCAGACCGGGCTCGGGCTCACGTTCTTCGGCGACAACGTCAAGCTTCAGGGCCTCTATGGGCAAGCGCCCGCGACCGACGCGAATGGAGATCCGCAGAGCTTCTACGGAGACGTCTTCGGCGCCAAGCTCATCGCCAACATCCTCTATCTGCCTTTCGACTCGCTCTTTGGCCCCGATTGGCGGTTCCTGTCGACCTCGTTCGGCCTGGGCGCCGATTTCACCTACTTCACGAAAACCCAGGCGGGCAACGGCCTACTCGTGGCCTCCGTCTTCGGCCAGCTCGAGTTCCCGAAGCTCACGCTGGGCGGCTCGGGCGCCTTCCGGAAGTTCTCGTTCTTCACGGAGTACCAGCTCTGGGTACTCTCCTCGGTGGTTTCTGGTGGCTTTATCCCTAAGGTCTCATTCGGGGCCCGCATAGGAGTGTTCTAAAAGGAGAGCTACTTCAGCTTGATGAAGAGGTGCGCGATCCCGAGGTACCGGTCGCTTCCGAGCGAGTAGGTCGAGCAAATGAGGTAGTCCTTGCGCTTATAGATGCCGGCTATCCCGCCCGACATCGTGCCGGCGATCGCTCCGGCGCCTTTCTTGAGCGTGCCGATAAGACCGGTCATCGAGCCGGTGGAAGCCTGTTGTTGAGCCTGCGCTGATCTCCAAGCCTTAAAATCATCTATTGTCGGGTTGAGGGCGTACAGGAGAACGACGGCGAGGACCACGATGATGACGGTTGCGAAGCGACTGCTGTTGTTGGCCATGACTCAGTGTAGCGCCGACCCTTAGCGCCACGATAGTGCCGCGGCCGCCGGTGCGGTATAGTTCCTCCGATGGACGCCCGCCCTGCCATATTGGTCGCCGACGACGAGCCCAATCTTCTCTCGAACCTCGTCTACGCATTCGAGGCCGAGGGCTACGCCGCCCAAGGCGCGGGCGACGGCGAGTCGGCCTGGCTGGCCTTCTCGGCGCGCCGCCACGACCTCGTCGTCCTGGACATCCTGATGCCTAGGGCCGACGGCATGGAAGTCCTGCGGCGCATTCGCGCCATCGACCCCGAGGTGCCCGTCATATTCCTCACGTCTAAGGACGAGGAATTCGACAAGGTCCTCGGCCTGGAGCTCGGCGCCGACGATTACCTGTGCAAGCCGTTCTCCCTCCGCGAGCTCGAGGCGAGGGTGAAGGCCCTGCTGCGCCGCTCGCGCCGGCGAGAGGCAGGCGGGCCGCAGACGGTCGCGCCACAGCTCGCAGCGGGCGGCCTGGAGCTCGATCCGGATAGGTTCGAGGCCAGGGCGGAGGGCTCGCCGATGCGGCTTACCGTCACCGAGTTCCGCGTTCTCGCCGCCATGGTCGCGGCTCCTGGCATCGTGAAGAGCCGCGACGCCCTCGTGGCCGCCGCCTATCCCGACGAGACCTACCTGAGCGACCGCGCGATCGACTGCCACGTCAAGCGCCTGCGCCGCAAAATAGCCGAGGCGGGGGGCGACCCCGGCGCCGTGGAGACCGTGTACGGCCTGGGCTATAGGCTCAGGGATCCGTCGTCCCGCCTCAAGGTCGCCGATCCGTGAAATTCCGGTCCCGCATCGCGCTCCGCATCTTCGCCTTCAACGCGCTCCTCGTCTTCCTGCCCGTCGCGGCCTTCTCGCTGCTCGGAAGCTACGAGCGCGGCATCGTCGATAGTCTGGAGCAGTCCCTCGCGCAACAGGCGCGCGTGACGGCCGCGTGGCTCGGCCGCGACGCGGAAGGTCCCCGCTTGGACCCGGCCCTGGCAAAGCGTGCCCTGGCCGCCATCGGGGCCAGGCGCACGGCGCGCTTCCGCGTCGTGGACGCGGACGGCCGACTGCTGGCCGACAGCTCCGCGCCGGGCGAGCCGGCGCCGGCCGAGCCGACGCCCGAAGCGGCAGCGCCGATGCGAGCGGCCGCCGCCGAGGCGCCGGCCGTTCTCGACGGCGAGAGTGCGATCGTCCCCGGCGGCGAGCCGCTGATCTACCGCTTCTTCTCGGCTCCGACACGGCTGTGGCGGCACTTTCTCGCCCCGCCGGCTCCCGCCCTGTCCTCGGCCGATTTCTACGCATCGGCCGGCCCGCGCCTGCTCGGCAGCGAGGTCCTCGAAGCCTTGGCCGGAAAGTACGGGCGGCATCGCGCGTGTCCTCGGGCGGCCAGCTGTCAGTGACTTTGTACAGCGCAGTGCCCGTGAGCGCCGGCGGCAAAGCGATAGGCGCCGTGCTGGTCTCGCAGTCTACGTACCGGATATTGCGCGAGCTCTACGCCATCCGATTGGATATCGCCAAAGTGTTCCTCGGGAGCCTCGTAGCGGCGGCCGCGCTGTCGCTGATTCTGGCCATCACGATCGTCGATCCGATCAAGAAGCTCAGCGCCGCCGCTTCGGCCTCCCTCGGCGCGAGTTCCACCCGGCCGTCTCCCGCCGGAGCTCGCCGCGCCGCGCCGCCGGGCGAAGCCGCCGCCGCTTTTCCCGAGAGCCGGCGCAGCGACGAAATCGGGGACCTGCAGCGCTCTCTCCGGGCCTTCGCGCTGCGCCTCGACGAGCGCATTCGCCAGACCGAGCGCTTCGCCCGCCGACGCCGCCCACGAGTTCCGAATCCGCTGGCCGCCATCCGCAGCGCCGCCGAGCTGGCCGAGGGAGCCGGCGAAGCCGCCGACAGGACGCGCTTCCATCGGGCCATCGCCGAGACGCCGAGCGGCTGAGATCGATCGTGGACGGCCTGCGGCGCCTCTCCCTCGCGGAAGGCGGGACGGACGCCGCCGCCCGAGAGCGCTTCGAGATCGGAGCGGCCGTCGAGAACGCCTGCTCGCGGGCGGCCGATTCCCTTGCGGGCCGACTCCCCTCGCGCAAGAACGTCAAGGTCCCCGCTTTCGTCTTCGATGGGGAGAGCACGGGGCTTTGCCTCGAGGCCGATCCCGCGGCTTTCGAGGTTATCCTGGACAATCTCCTGGGGAACGCCGCCTCGTTCGCCGCGACTCAGGTCAAGGTCTCGTTGATCGAGGAGGTCGCGCGGGGCGGCGAAGGCTGCAACGAGGTGAGCATCTCGATAGAGGACGACGGACCCGGCATACTTCCCGAGCACATTGCCCGCGTTTTCGACCGTTTCTTCACGTGGAGGCCGGGTGAGGCTCGCGCCTGTCATACCGGACTCGGCCTGTCGCTCGCCCTCGCCCTGGCGCGGGCCCTGGGAGGCGGCATCCAGGCCTCGAATCGCTCCGAGGGCGGCGCCCGGTTCGTTTTGAGGCTGCCTATCGTCAGGCGGCAGCGATCGGGATAGAATGCGCATTGGGAGGCTGAGAATGATAAACAAGACTCGCATCGGCGCTCGGCTGTTCGCGGGGTTCAGCATTCTCGTGCTCTTCAGCCTCGGCTACGCCGTCTATTCCATCCTCCAGATGGCCAGTCTCGCATCCATCACCGAGTCGATGTATCGCTCCCCCTTCGAGGTGAGGCGTGCGATCAGGGACCTCGAGAGCGACGTTCTCCGGATGGAGCTGATCGTGGAGCAGGCCCTTTCTGCCGGCGCCGTCGGCGAGCGGAGCATGATCGCCGGCCGGGTGGAGGATCTCGACGCCGACGCCACCGAGGGAATAGCCGCCCTCCTCGAGCGTTTCCTCGGAGACCGGCAGGCGATCTCGGGCATCCGGGGCGACCTCTCGAAATGGCGGGCGGAGCGCGACCAAGTGCTCGGCCTCGCCGTCGGGGGAGATATTCGCGGCGCGCGCTCCCTCAAGGCAGGCGAGTATACGCGGCTCCTCGATGTCCTCGACTCGAACATCCAATACGTGAAGGTATTCTCGCTGACCAGGGCCCAAGCGTTCTACCAAGACGCGCTCGCCCTTCGCGATAGGACTCTCGCTTTCTCCGTCGCGCTCATGGTCGCTCTCGCGGCCGTCGGCACGGGCATAGCGTTCCTCATAAGCGCGTCGATCAGGAAGCCGATCCATCAACTCATCGATGCAATCGATCGGATCGCCACGGGCGACCTCGGCTCGGACCTCAAGATAGAGGGCTCGGACGAGATGGCCATGCTTCAGACTACGTTCATGGGCATGCAGGAGGACCTGCGGCGCAAGGCCGAGCTGGCAATGCGTGTCGCAAGCGGCGATTTCTCGGCCTGGCTCGAGCCCAAGGGGCCTTCCGACGAGCTCGGGAAGGCCCTATCCGCCATGGTGCTGTCGCTTCGGGAAGCCTCCGCCTCGATGTCACGTACGGCCTTCGTGCGCGAGGGCGTCAACGGCGCTAGCGACGCGACGCGGGGAGACCTCGGCTCGGAGGAATTCTCCCGGCGGGCGCTCGAGTTCGCGGCGACCTACACGCGGGCCAGCGTCGGCGTCCTCTGCGTCGCGAGGGAGGGCGAGCTCGAGCCCTGGCCGGATACGCCTTCGCGCCGAGCGAATCCCGGGGCGTCCGTCTAGGCGAAGGGCTCGCCGGACAGGCCGCCGCCAGCGGCCGGCTCACCAGTGTGGACGATCTGCCCGAGGATTACCTCGCCGTCTCCTCGATGATCGGGGCGGCGCGGCCCCGCAGCGTGGTCGCCCTGCCCCTCATTAGCGCCGAGTCGGAGCGCCTCGCAGTGGGCGTCATCGAGCTCGGCTTCACCTCCCCTCCCACCGACGGGGACCTCGACTTTCTCCGAGCCGTCGCTCCGGGGCTGTCGGCCGGCCTCGCGTCGGCGCTGGCGCGCGAGCGCATGCGCATCCTCCTAGACGAGAGCAGGAGCCAGACCGAGCTCCTCGCGCGGCAGGAGGAAGAGCTGCGTCAGGGCAACGAGGAGCTCGAGCAGCAGTCCGAGGAGCTCCGGTGCTCGGAAGAGGAGCTCCTGGCCCAGCGCGAGGAGCTCCTGGCCCAGCGCGAGGAGCTGCGCGCCGCCAACGAAAAGCTGGAGCATGCCGGCGCCGAGCTGAAGGGCAAGGCCCGTGACCTCGAGGAGGCGAGTACGTACAAATCGGCCTTCCTCGCCAATATGTCCCATGAGCTGCGTACGCCGCTCAATTCGATACTCATACTCTCGCAGCTCATGGCCGACGAAAGCCCCGCCTCCCGCGAGAAATGGTTTGAGTACGCCCGCAGCATCAACGCCGCGGGCAACGACCTCCTCGCCCTCATCTCGGATATCCTGGACCTCTCGAAGATCGAGGCGGGCAAGGTCGATCTTTGCGTCGAGAGCGTGAACCCCCTTGAGCTCGCGCTCGAGATGAAGGCCCTCTTCCATCCCCAGGCGGAGAAGAAGGGGATCGGCTTCCGGGTGGAGGCCGACGACGGCCTTCCCGCCTCCATACAAACCGATCGCGGCAAGCTCTCGCAGATCCTGAAGAACCTCGTTTCCAACGCGATCAAGTTCACCGATCGAGGCGAGGTGGTAGTCTCCATCGCGATCGACGCCCTGGAAGCGGGATCGACCAAGGCGTCTTGCGGCGCCGAGTCCGTCCTCGGGTTCGCCGTTCGCGACACGGGCATCGGCGTGCCCGAGGACAAGCGAGAGGCGATTTTCGCCGCCTTCGAGCAAGCCGAGAGCTCAACGTCGAGGAAGTACGGCGGCACCGGCCTCGGCCTCACCATCGCGAGGGAGCTGGCCCACCTGCTGAACGGCGAGATCGAGCTTCAATCCGTGCTCGGAAAAGGAAGCGTGTTCACGCTGACGCTCCCCGCCCCAAAGGCGGCGGGGAGCGTCGTCGTCGCCGTCGCGACCAACTCGACGGGCGCCACGAGCTCCGACCACCAGTATCGCGCCTCCCCGGCCCCCGCGACCGAGGGCGGGGCGGAGACGGCGCGCCAGAATGCCAAGCGCGTCATCATCATAGAGGACGACGCGCGCCAGCTCGAGGCCATGACCGAGCTCCTTTCGCAACCGGACCTCGAGATAGACGGAACGCGGTCGGGGATCGACGCCCTCGAGCTCATGGCCGCGAATCATTACGATTGCGCGATAATGGACTTGGGGCTGACGGGCGTGTCGGGCCTCGCCCTCGCGCGACGAGTCAGGGCCAAGCTTCCGCCGGGCGCCTCCGTCATCGTCTACTCCGGCCGGGACCTCGACGGAGCAGGCAAGCGCGAGCTCGAGGCGCTGGCGGACCGCGTGATTTCCAAAGGCGCGCGCTCGCCCATGCGGCTCGTGAGGGCGCTCGACGCGGTCTTGGGCCGCAGCCTCAAGAACCGCGGGGAAGCTCGAGGAGGCGACGCGCTATCCCGATTGGCCGGGCACAGGGTCCTCCTCGTCGACGACGACGAACGCAACGTCTTCGCCATGCGGTCCGCGTTGGAGGAGCGCGGCATCGAAGTCGTCGTGGGCATGAACGGAAGGGAAGGCTTGACCAAGCTCGTGCTCGACCCCGAATTCGACCTCGTCCTCTTGGACATCATGATGCCCGAGATGGACGGATACGCCGCCATGGCCGAGATTCGCGGCAACCCGTCGACATGGAGCCTGCCGATCATCGCGCTCACCGCCAACGCCTTGCCTCAGGACCGCGAGCGCTGCCTCGCAGCGGGCGCCGACGATTGTCTTTCCAAGCCCATCAACATGGACAAGCTCGTATCGCTTATGGGGCAATGGATGCGATAAAGCCGCGGCGAATCCTCGGCGTCGCCGCAATTTCGCCGCAATCGGCCGATATGCTGATTCCCATGAACAACTATTCGCCGCTTCGAGCGCGTTTTTCGGGTCCCGGCGCCAAAGCCTTCCTCGTCGCGCTGCTGGTGGTCGCCTTCCTCGTGCCGCTCGCCCTGGTCCAAACGATCGTCGATGAGCGACGCTCGACCAGAGACGCCGCCGAGGAGTCGATCATCGGTCCGGCGGGAGGCCGTCCGAGCCTTTTCGGCCCTTTCCTGGCCCTTCCCTACGAGCTGCGCAAGGGAAAGGATCTCGTCTCGGGCGAGATCCTCGTGCTCGCGGACAAGCTCGACTTGGACTGCGCCCTCAAGACCGGCTCGCGATCGCGGGGGATCTTTTCCGCGCCCGTCTTCTTAGCCGACCTCGAGATAACGGGGAGCTTCATCGCTCTGGCTGCGGACGCGGCGCCTCCGGGCGCGGTCGTCGCCATGGAGCGGGCGCGTCTCGTATTCGAGCTTCCCGACCTTCGGGCGCTGCGCGAGACGCCCGTCGTCTCCTGGGCAGGTCGGGCTCTGACGCTCCAGCCGGAGGCGGGAGAGGGCCGGGCCTACGCGAGGGCGGCCTCGAGTCGCGTCCGAGTCGAGCCGGGCAAGAGCTACTCTTTCTCGGCCACCCTCGAGCTTCGAGGCGGACGGGCCTTGAGCTTCCTGGAGCCCGCGGGAGCGGTGCGCGCGACGATGCGGGGCGATTGGCCGAGCCCCAGTTTCTGCGGCTACTCCTCGCCGACCGATCGGTCCGTGTCGAAGGCCGGGTTCTCCGCCGAATGGTACCTGCCCGAAAGCGCCCAGGTCCTGCCTCGCGCCTTCGATGCCGCGGCCACCGCGGGCGGCGATGACCGGAAGCCGCTCGGCCCCGCCGAGGTCGAGAAGGCCGCTTTCGGCGTCGAGTTGCTCGACGGCGTCGATTCCTACGACATGTCCTGGCGCGCCGTGCGGTATGGCATGCTGTTCATCATCGTCCCGTTCGCCGTGCTTTTCCTCTTCGAAATCATCACGCGGTCGCGGGTGCACCCGGTGCAATACGCGCTCATCGGGCTCGCGAATTGCATATTCTATCTCCTTCTGCTCTCGTTATCGGAGTTGACGGGCTTCGCCTGGGCTTACGCGTTGGCAGCTTTTGCCTGCTCCTGCCTCGCGGCCGGCTACGCGGCGGCGGCTCTCAAGTCCCGACGCGGCCTTCTCTTGCTGCCGTCACTCGCGCTGCTGTACGCCTACCTGTACGTCGCGTTGAGCTCCGAGGACTACGCGCTCCTCATAGGCTCTATCGGTCTCCTCGCCCTGCTCGCGGCCGCGATGGCCGCGACTCGCAAAGTCGATTGGTATGGCCGGAAGCCCGAGCCCGCCGGCCGAGAGCAGGAGGGGACTAAAGCGGTGGATGGAAAGCCCGCCCCTGCGGCTGAAGCGAGTCCGTGAGCGCGAGGCGCCTGCGCGTCGCCCTCGTCAGGCCTTCGGTTCCCGGAACTGGGCGACGACCGCGCGTGCGTCCTCCGCGTCCTCGTCGGCGACGATGATCTTGATGCCGCCGCCTTCGGGGAAGAAGATCGGGTAGACCTCGAGGAGGTGCTCCGACGAAATCTCGGCATGAATGCCGGTCGATTCGATGAGGCTCTTCACGACGAGGGCCTCGTCCTGGAACATGGTCGCGAAAACCTCTGCCATGGCATCTTCCTTCGTCCCCATTGTAGCAAATACACTCGATCGAGTCTCGCAGGCTATACTGGCCTCATGCGGATTCTCGCGGTCTCCGATTCCCACCATGACATATCGGCTCTGACACATGTCCTCCGGAGTTACGCGTCCAAGGTCGACCTCATAGCCCACTTGGGCGACGGCGTCGAGGATCTTCAGTGGGCGGCGCGGAAGGCGAGGGTCGTCCTGCCGCGCGTGGAGGGCGTGCGCGGGAACGGCGACGACCCCGAGCCTGATCTTTGGCCGAGGCGCCTGATAGGGAACAGCGAGCGGCCTATCCTCCTCCTCCACGGCCATCTCGAGGGAGTCAGCGACGATCTCGGCCGGATCATCTACGCGGCCCAGGCCGCGGGCGCCAAGCTCGTCCTCTTCGGGCACACGCACCGCGCCTTCTTCGAGGAGTATCGCGGGATTCTCGCCGTCAATCCCGGCTCGATATCCCGGCCGCGCGGACGCGACTACCCCACCTTCGCCGTCGTCGACGTCCCCGACGAGCCGGACAAATGGTTCGACGTGAAATTCTACGAGGTCGGGGACGGCCTCGCTCGCATAAGACAGATCGAAGTGGTCTAGCGACAGGCTCCTATGCCCGGGCCCGCTCTATCGCGGCAGTCGACTTGTCGAACGCGGGCCCCAGCATCCTCGCGCCGCTCTCGGTGACGAGCCAGTCCTCCTCGTTCCTCATGCCGCCGAAGCCGAGCCAGGGCTTCACGGCCGCATAGTCGATGAAGCTCGCGAAGCGGCGCTCCGCCTCCCACATGGCGTACAGCTCGGGGATGAAATAGATGCCCGGCTCCACGGTGAAGGTCATGCCGACTTTGAGCGGCTTGGCGAGGCGGAGCGACTTGAGGCCGAAGAGCGAGCTGCGCTCGGCGCCTTCGAAGCCGACGTGGATCTCGCCGTAGTCCTCCATGTCGTGGACGTCGAGGCCGATCATGTGGCCGGTCCCGCAGGGGAAGAAAAAGGCGTAGGCGCCCGCGGCCACTGCTTCGTCGGGATCGCCGCGCATGAGGCCGAGCTCTTTGAGGCCGACGACTCCCTCGCGGGCCGCCGCGGCATGTACGTCGCGGAAGCTGGCCCCGGGCCTCAGCAGCGAGCAGGCCTTGCGGTGCATGCGCAGGACGAGCTCGTAGATCGCGCGCTGGCGATCGTCGAAGCGAGCGCTGATCGGGAAGCTCGTGCTGAGATCGCCTGCATAGCCCGAGGGAGCCTCGGCGCCCGCGTCGAGCAGGAAGAGGCCTCCCTCCTCGAGCCTCGAGTCGCGCGAGTGGGTGTGGAGCGTGGCGCCCTTGGTCGTCGAGATGACGGGAAACGCGAGGTTGCCGCCGGCGGCGAAGGCCACCTCGGCGACGCGGCCGTAGACGTCGGACTCGAGCATGCCGGCGCGCGCGGTCGACAGGGCCGCCTTGTGCATGTCCACCGTGATCGAGACGGCCCGCTCCATCTCCTCGATCTCGGCGGCGGATTTCACTTCGCGCAGCGCGATCGCGGCCTTGATCAGCGTGAGCGAGGCTCCCGCGTCGACGGCCGCGTAGGGGCGGCCCGTCAGCTCGGCCAGCTCGGCGCGCGAATCGGCGCGGTAGGGGGGTAGATAGACTAGGCCGCCCGCGGTCGGCCCGCCTCGGGCGGCGAGGTCGCGCGCGAGGGCGGAGCGCGGGCGAGCCGCCGGTATCCCCGCGCGCGAGGCGAGCTCGGAGGGGGAGGGCTGCGGGCCGGTCCAAACGATATCGTCCATCGTGGCTTCGTCCCCGTAGAGCGTTGCGGCGCCGGTAGCGAGGTCGATGGTCGCCGCGAGAGCGGGCAGGGAGGCGCCGACGAAATAGAGGAAGGTCGAGTCCTGTCGGAAACCGTAACAGTTGTCCGCGTAGTTCATCGGGCTCTCGCGGTTGCCCAGGAGGACTAGCGTGCCTCGGTCCAGGTTCCGCGAGGCGAGGCCTTGGAGAAGCGCGGCTCGGCGCGCGGCGTACGTTTGTGGATCGAACATGGCCGCATGGTACCGCCGGCAGCGCCCGGGGTCAACGCCGCACCCCTCCGGTTAGCGCCTGGGTTGCCAATTGACGGGAATTCGCCTAGTATCGGGCTATCCCAAGGCCTTGATCGGAGCTTCCATGAAAAAGTCATCGCTTGTATTGGCAGTCTGTCTCGTCGTTCTCGTGCTCGGAGCCTGTACCACGACCTCCCATGCCGTGCTCGCGCCTGCGCCCAGCTCGAAGCGTGATTACTCGGTTCCGGTCGCTAGCGCGGGCATCGGCAAGAGTTTCTACCTGATGCGCACCGAGCAGCTCCACCCGCTTCCCGCTGGTTCCACTATCGGCGTGATCTCGGGCGACTCGAGCCTGCTGCCCATGTATATCGAGGCGGATCTCGAGGCGAAGGGATTCACGGTCCGTCAGGTCGATATTTACAATCTAGTTACTCCACGTCAAAAAAACCTAACCGATCCTTCCGGGGATTTCGTCTTCATCAACACTCTCGCAGGGAGCATCAGCCAGCTCGACAAGGAGACTACGAACTCCACCATCGAAAAGCTGATGCCGGCCGATAGCCTCTACGTGGAAAACCAACTGACCGATCACTACCTGTCCTTGATACAGGACCTGAAGAAGATGGTCGCGTCGCTCAACGTCGATTACTTGGTTGTCGTGGGCCCCGCTTACAAGGAACTGAGCTACGCACTCAAGATCTACGACGCCAACAAGTTCGACCTGGTTTTCACCTGCCTATTCGTGGGCGACGAGAAGAATTGGCGCTCGATCGTAGGCGTCCCGCAGAAGAACGTCAACCTCTCCTACGATTTCGAGGCCGCCAGCGAGCCGCCGGCTTTCTGGGATATGGCTTTCAGCAGATACGCGACCGACAAGATCAAGACCGACGCGTCGACGGCGGCTCCCGTGAAAGCGGCCAAGTAGAGCCCCTGATGCCGCATCGAAGTAATGACCGTTCGCGGTGAGGCCGGCATGGCAACGCAACGAGAAGTCGCCGACAAGGCGGGGGTGTCCTTCATCACGGTATCGAGAGTCATCAACGGCCTCGATAACGTGAAGCCCGACACGCGCGCCCGCGTCGAGGCAGCCATCAAGGAGCTCAATTACCATCCCAATCGGCAGGCACAGGCCCTCAACCACGGCCTCACGCATACGATCGCCTTCGTGACTCCGCGGATGTACGACTTGCCCCTGTACAGCAACTTCTTCGTGATGAGTCTCTTGAGCGGCGTGGAGCTCAAAGGTCGGGAGCTCGGATTCGATGTGCTCCTCACTACCGACTTCGACCTCGGGGGCGAATTCGATTTCCTCCGCGTCTGGCATCAAAGGAAGGTGGACGGCATCATCTTTGTCGCCTTTCGTCGCCTCCCGATCGCCCAGATGCGCGCGATCGAGGAGCGGGGCCTCCCCTGCGTCTCCATCGCCGATAGGATCGCCAGCCCGGCCATATCATGGGTCGACGCCGACAACTCTTCCGCCGCGCGCGACGCCATCGGGCGATTTTTCGATTTTGGGCATCGGAACTTCGCCTTCATCGGCATCGATCCGTCGAACGACTACAACCCGGACATCCTCGCCCGCGAGGAGGCTGCCGCAGCGGCCCTTGCCGAGAGGGGGCTTGCCCAACGGGTCCTCATTTCCCATTCCTCGACCCCCTCGACCGGCATTGCCGCCGCCAACTCTTTCCTAGCCATGGAAAATCGTCCTACCGCCGTGCTTTCGGGGAACGATTCGATCGCATTGCACTTCATTGCCGAGAACGCGCGGCACGGACTCCTCTGCCCCAGCGACTACAGCATTTTGGGGTTCGATGCCGAGCCTGCGGGTCGGGTGTCGTCCCCGACCCTCGGGTCCTACGAGCAGCCGCTCGTTGAAATGGGAACGAGGGCGGTCAGCATACTTGTCGAGCAGATCACGGGCGATGATTTCGGAAAGACGACGGTCGAGTTCCCGATGCGTTTCATCGAAGGCGGCAGTCTCGGTCCCTTCCCTGCTTGAGGATAAAGCTGAATTATATGTTTGCGCAAACATGGAAGTAGTGATACAGTCAGTTTCATATCCGGGTTTCACCCCGAATAGGCTTTTGTATATGTTTGCGCAAACACAGGAGGTCTCGATGAAGAAGTTTCTCGTAGCTCTCATGGTCCTGGCGTTGGCTGGTGGAGTCCTCGCAGCCGACCCGGTCCACGTTCGATGGTTCGTCGGTCTCGGTTCGGGCGGAGACGCCCCGACCGTCATAGTCGAAAAGAAGGTCGTCGACGCGTATAACGCCTCCCAGAAGGACGTTTTCATCGATCTCGAGATAGTGGGCAACAATCAGGCCTACAATACTCTGGCGACCGAAATTTCCGGCGGCAACTCCCCCGACATCGTAGGGCCGGTCGGCATTCGCGGCCGCGATTCCTTCAAGGGTGCCTGGGCCGATCTCCAGCCCCTCGTCACCAAGTACAAGTGGGACCTGTCCAAGTTCGACAAGGCCACCGTCGATTTCTTCAGGACCAAGGATCAAGGTCTCGTGGGCCTGCCCTACGCGATCTACCCCTCGTTCCTCTACGTGAACCGCGCCGCTTTCAAAGAGGCCGGGATTCCCCTTCCGCCCCAGAAGTACGGCGCCCCTTACGTCGACGAGAAGGGCAAGTCCATGCCCTGGGACATCAACACCCTCCGCACCGTCGCCATGAAGCTCACGGTCGACAAGAACGGCAAGACACCGAATGACGCCGGCTTCGACGCCGACAATATAGCCCAGTGGGGCTTCGGACAGCAGATGACCGACCTCCGCGGCGTGTGCACGATGTTCGGCGCCGGCAACTTCGTCGCCGCCGACGGCAAGACCGCCCAGATCCCCGCGAACTGGGTCGCCGCCATCAAGTGGATCAACGACGGCATCTGGAAGGATCACTTCTATCCGTCTAAGACCGCTTCGGACTCGGACATCCTGAACAAGGGCGACTGGTTCGCTTCCGGCCACATCGCGATGTCCCAGGTCCACACCTGGTACGCCGGTTTCGCCGACATCGCCAAGCTCGACTGGACCACCGCCGCGATGCCCTCTTACAATGGCAAGATCACGGCCAAGATGCACGCGGACACGTTCGAGATTACGAAGACCAGCAAGCAGAAGGACGGCGCGTTCAAGGCCCTGACCTACCTCCTGGCTTCCCCCGATCTCCTTGACGCCTACGGCGCCATGCCCGCCCAGAAGTCGGCCCAAGCTGCCTACCTCAAGTCCTTCGCCGCCAAGAAGTTCCCGAACAACGACGTCAACTGGCAGACGGTCATCGATTCGATCGCGTACAACGACAACCCGAACCACGAGTCTTGGATGCCCGCCTTCCAGGAGACCACGACCCGCTATACCGCCTTCTACGAGAAGTTCACCTCCACGCCAGGCCTCGACCTGGCCGCCGAGGAAAAGTCCCTCGTGTCCGACATGCAGAAGATCTTCAACGCCGCCAAGTAGGGGCGTGCTTCTGCAGATTTGAACCGGCAAGGGGGATGCGGGGGACGGGCTTGTGCCGGCCTCCGCGTTCCCGGAGCCTTTCTGCCGTCCAGTCCATCTATCGGGGAGAGAACGCGAATGGGAAAGCGATTGGCGAACTTGCGTAATTGGGATCGCCGATGGGGTTTCATCTTCATCTCTCCCTGGATCATCGGCTTCGTCGTACTGTACTTCATGCCGATGGTGGCCTCCCTCGTGTTCTCTTTCACCGACTTCAACCCCGCGACTCCGGAGAAGACGGCATTCGTCGGAGTTGACAATTGGGCGCGCGCCTTTGGTCAGGACAAGGAGGCGATGGCGAGCGTCCTCAAGATCCTGTCCTTCATCCCGATTTCGCTATCGTGCACTTTCGTCTTCGCCTTCGCCATCGCGGTAGTGCTCAACTCGAAACATCTTCTCGGAAAGTCCCTTTTCCGAACGCTATTCTACCTTCCGACGATGATTCCCCTAGTCGCCTCGGCCCTCATGTGGATCGGCGTACTCAACGCCCAGACCGGCTGGGTCGACAAGATCCTGGCCGCCATCACGGGGCTGCCCCTATCGGGCGCCTCCGGCATCGGCTGGACCACCAATGCCAACCTCATTTACTTGACTTACTCGTTTATCACGCTTTGGGGCTTTGGGAATACCTTCATCATTTTCCTGGCCGGCCTCCAAGGAGTGCCTACCGAGCTCTACGAGGCGGCCGAGGTCGACGGTGCGGGCTGGTGGCGGCAGATGTTCCGCATCACCCTGCCGATGCTCACCCCGGTGATTTTTTTCAACCTGATAGTGGGACTGATCGGGCTGCTCCAGTACTTCACGGTGCCCTACGTAATAAATTTCGGCACGGGCTACCCGGGCGGCCGGACCAACTTCATCATGGTATATTTTTATAGGCAGAGCTTCGCCTACTTCAACATGGGTTACGGCGCCGTCTTGGCTTGGCTCATATTCCTGATCGGCCTCCTTTTCACCGCGATCCTCTTCGCGACGCAGAGGCGCTGGGTCTATTACGCGGGGGAAAAGCGATGAAGGGGAACAAAGCCAGGCGCGGCGCGATGCGCGGCATCGTGACATTGATCGTCGTCGTCGTCCTCCTTGTATTCGTTGTGCCGCTGATCTACGGCCTGGTCATGTCCCTCAAAACCGAGGCCCAGGTATCCTCCACTGTGCAGGCCATCCTGCCGAAGAGCCCTGCCATTTTCAAATACCAGGGCAAGGACCTCGAGCTCTACGAAGTCCCGATGAACGGGCAGACGAGGACCCTCGCCGCCGTCGACAAGACCCGGGCGAGCACCACGTTCGTCGATCCGGGCAATCCCTCGGGCGAGCCGATCGTGTGGGCAGGCAACTGGCGCACGCTCAAGCCCATCATGAAGCTCGACCCGCACTTCGAGAACTACCCGACGGCCTGGACCACGATCAACTTCGCCAATCTCCTCCGGAACACTCTGTTTTACGCGATCCTCAATACGATCGGCGTGCTGCTTTCCTCGTCGTTCGTCGCCTACGGCTTCTCGCGCTACAGCTTCCCCGGCAAGAACTTCCTGTTCATCATCGTCATGTCGACGATGATCCTGCCGACCGCCATAACGCTCATCCCGACCTACATCGTGTGGCAGAGGATCGGCTTGGTGGGAACCTGGTGGCCCCTCATCATCCCTGCCTTCTTCGCCAATGCCTACAATATCTTCCTCCTCCGGCAGTTCTTCATGAGCATTCCGCAGGAGATGGACGACGCGGCAAGGATCGACGGGGCCAACCCCGTCCAGATCCTCTATCGGATCATCCTGCCGCAGGCCGTCCCTGCCTTGGTGGCGGCGGGGCTCTTCAACTTCTTCTATTGCTGGAACGACTTCTTCAACCCGATCGTTTACCTGGCGGGCAAGGACAAGCTCTACCCGATCACGATCGGCCTGGGGCTCTTCTCCACCCAATACAGCACTCATATCTCGCTCGTCCAGGCATCGACGGTGATGTCCTGCATCGTCCCGCTCATCATTTTTTTCTTCACGCAGCGCTTCTTCATGCAGGGAGTAGTAGTCACCGGCGTCGAAAAATAGGATACGTCCATGAACGAAATCAGATATCTCGATCCGGGCGCGCCGATCGCGGAGCGCGTCGGGGACTTGCTCGGCCGAATGACATTGGAAGAGAAGGTCGGCCAGATCATGCAGCTCGACGGCCGCTTCGATATGCCTGACGCGGTCGGACGGATGTTCGTCGGCTCGCTCTTCCACCTCAACGGCAGCGAGGCGGACGCCGCCATCGACGCCGCCCTTCGGACTCGGCTCGGCATCCCCCTCCTCATGGCCGACGACGGTATTCACGGGCATTCCTTCTGGGCCGGCGCGACCATCTTCCCGACGCAGCTCGCCCTCTCATGCAGCTGGGACGTATCCCTTCTCAGGCGGGTCGCGCGCGTCGCCGCCCGAGAAATGCGCGCGACGGGCATCAAATGGACTTTTTCGCCGGTGCTCTGCCTGGCGAGGGACCTCCGTTGGGGCAGGATAAGCGAGACGTTCGGCGAGGATCCCTTCTTGATCGGAGAGTTCGCGTCCGCGATGATTCGAGGCTACCAGGGCGAGGGCCTGGGCGATCCCGAGGCCGTGCTCGCCGACCGCCAAGCACTACGCCGGCTATTCCGAGACGCTCGGCGGCCGCGACGCCTCCGAGGCCGAGCTCTCGCGACGCAAGCTCCGCTCCTATTTTTCCCGCCATTCGAGCGGGCGTCCCGCGAGGGCTGCATGGCCTTCATGACGGGCTATCAGGCCATCGACGGCCTGCCTTCGACGATCAACCGCTGGCTCCTCACCGAGGTGCTCAAGGAAGAGTGGGGTTTCGAGGGGGTGCTCGTCACGGATTACGACAACGTGGGCCGCCTCGTCAAGGATCAGCGCGTCTGCGCCGACTACGCCGAGGCGTCGGCCTTGGCCATCAGGTCCGGCAACGACTTCATCATGGCTACGCCGCAGTTCTTCGACGGCTGCCTCGAGGCGGTCCGGCGCGGGCTCCTGACCGAGCGCGAACTCGACCAGACCGTGAGACGCGTGCTCGCGCTCAAGTTCCGCATGGGGCTTTTCGAGAATCCGGGCCGGAGCGATCCCGAGCGGATCGCCAAGGTCATAGGCTGCGAGGAGCACGTCGCCGCCAACCTCGAGGCCGCGCGGGAGTCGCTCGTCCTGCTCAAGAACGACGCAGTCGGCGGCGCGTCCATTCTGCCGCTGGACGCTGGCCGCCCGCGCAGGATCGCCGTCCTTGGGCCCAACGCCGACGACCCTCTCGCGCAGCTCGGCGACTGGAGCCTGGGCTCCGGGCAGATGACGAGCCCGAGCGGGGCCGGCCATCCCCGCGCGTCGATCGTCTGCGCCCTCGACGGCGTACGCTCGCTCATGCCCGCCGGCTGGAGCCTTGCGAAGGACGAGCATGAAGCGGATATCGTCCTGCTCGTCCTCGGCGACAGGCTGGACTATACGGGCGAGGAGAAATCCACGGCGACCCTCGAACTGCAGGACGGCCAGGTAGAGCTGGCGGCGCGGATCGCCGCTCTGGGCAAGCCCATGATAGTCGCCCTGATCGGGAGCAAGCCGCTGGTTCTCCCCAAGGCGGTCCTCGAGGCTCAGGCTATCCTGGAGTGCTTCAATCCCGGAATGCAGGGCGGGCGGGCCTTGGCCGAGGCGATATTCGGGGTGGTCAATCCGAGCGGCAAGCTGACCATCTCCATTCCCTACCACGTAGGGCAGCAGCCCGTATATTACAACCAAGTGCGCGGCCAGCACGGGCGACGGTACGCGGACTGCACTCAGGAGCCGGCCTTCGCCTTCGGTTACGGCCTGGGCTATTCGCGCTTCGAGTACGGAACGCCCATCATCGAGAGCACCAGCCTGAAGCGGGACGGCGACCTCCGGGTGACGGTTCCGGTGCGCAACGCCGGAAACCGCGCGGGCACCGAGATCGTGCAGCTCTACGTCGAGGACGATGTCACCTCGGCTACGTGGGCCCGGCGCGAGCTCGTCGCGTTCTCCCGCAGCGTGATCGCCGCGGGGCAGACGCGGCTGGTCGAGCTGACCGCGCCCGTTTCGGAGCTCTGGATCATCGACGGCGAGGGGAAGCGGGTGGTGGAGTCAGGCGAGTTCCGGGCCCTCGTGGGATCGTCGTCGCGAGACCGCGACCTGCAGGAGCTGCGATTCACGGTCGAGTAAGATTTACTTCCGATAAACGAAGCCGCTGCTTGGGTTCGGCTGGTGGTAACCCAAAATCGTCGGCACTCTCGAAAAATGATATAGTCGAAGCCAATGAGAAAGACTCGTATCGCCGACGAAGTCGATAAAGGCCGCGTCCTGGTCTCGGACGGCGCATGGGGCACCTTCCTCTACAGCAAGGGTCTGACGCCGAGGCAGTGCCCCGAGCTCTGGTGCGTCGAACGCCCCGAAGACGTCCTGGACATAGCGAAAAGCTACGTCGCCGCGGGCGCCGACATGATCGAGACGGACAGCTTCGGCGGAAACGGCATCAGGCTGGCCTACTACGGCCTGCGCGCGATGGCCCCCAAGCTGAACGAAGCGGCGGCCCGGATCTCCAGGACCGCCGCGGGCGAGAAGGCCTGGGTCATAGCCTCCATCGGCCCGAGCGGAAAGATGCTCGCGAGGGGCGACGTCACCGAGGCCGAGCTCTACGAGGCCTTCGCGGAGCAGGCGATCGCCCTGGAGAAGGGCGGTGCGGACGCGCTCTGCGTCGAGACGATGAGCGACGCCGTCGAAGCCTGCTTGGCGGTGCGGGCCGCCAAGGCGCATACCAAGCTCGAGGTCCTCTGCACCTTCACGTTCGACAAGACTGCCCGCGGCGATTACCGCACTATGATAGGCCTCTCTCCCGATGACGCGGCCAAGGCGGCGCTCGAGGCTGGAGCCGACGCCATAGGGACCAATTGCGGGAACGGCACGGCCCGCATGGTCGACATCGTCCGAGCCATGCGGACAGTCGACGCGAGGGTCCCCGATACTCGTGCAGCCCAACGCGGGCCTGCCGGTCAGCGTCGACGGGAAGGACGTCTATCCCGAGGGGCCGGACGAGATGGCCTCGTACGTGCCCGCTCTCATCGAGGCCGGCGCCAATGTCATCGGCGGCTGCTGCGGCACGACCCCCGAGCACATCGCGGCGATCAGGAAGGCGGTCGATTCCTATTTGGACTGACGTTTTTGGAAGAGGGGGCGCGGGGGGGAGAAACCTTTTTTCAAAAGGTTGCGCCCACGCTCGATTTCTACTTCTTTCCGGTCCTCGGCGTGGGCTCGAGGTACATCCGCGCGAGCTTCTTGCCGTCGACGCCTCGCCAGGGGTTGCGGGAGTTCTTGAGCCATGCCTTGTACGCGGCGCACGCCTCGTAGTAGCCGTCGGGGCCGCGGAAGGTGGACAGCTCGTCGCACTTATACAGCTCGAGGAGAATGGGGAAGCGCGGATCGTCGATGACTCCTTCGATGCGATTGGCGGGGAGGCGGGGCAGGGCGGCGGGCAGCATGTGGTAGCGGACGAGGAAGGAGACGTCGTCGATGAGCGGAGCGGCGAATCCGAGCCGCGAGAGGAAGCGCTCGGCCACCGCCCGCCCGATCTCGGCGTGGCGGTCGAATTTGCGGCCGTCGACGGCCTCGGCCTTGGGCTTGCCGGCGTCGTGGAGGAGGAGGGCGAGCGAGAGGCCGAGGGCCGGGATCTTCCGGTGGCGGAAGGTCTCGAGGGTGTGCTTCCAGGCGTCCCCCTCGGGATGGTATTCCTTCGACTGGTCCAGCCCGGAGAGGCCGGCCAGCTCGGGCCAGTACGCGTCGACGAAGCCTGAGCGCATGAGCAGCTCGAGACCGCGCTCGGGGGTCGGGCCGGTGAGCATGAGCGTGAGGAGGTCACGCTGCGCGCTCAGGCCGAAATCGCGCGGGAGGGGCGGAAGGACGTCGCCCTCCAGCTCGTAGGGATAGCGCGAGACCAGCACGGCCGCCTCGAAGAGCCGCTGCTCCGGCGGGGCCTGACGCATCTCGACGCTCTTTCCGCGGAGACTCGAGTAGACGTCCCTCGGATCGAGGTAGACGTCGCGCGCGGGGTCGCGCAGGAGGTCGAGCGGCGCAAAGGCGGCGGCCTCGGCCGCCGCGGGGGAATCGGCGCAGCGGAGATAGAGCGTGCCCCCGCCCGATGAACCCGGCTCGGCGTCGGAGGCGCTCTCGAGGTCGATGGCGGCGTCGGCGTAGTGGGTGCCCGGATAGCGCAGCTCGCCGAAGGCCTTGGCCAGGTCCTGGAGAGCGCAGAGGGCGAGCGCGAAGCACAGGGGGGCGGGCTTGAGGCCGCGATAGGAATCCAGCGCCGTAAAAGAAGCCTCGCGCACGGAAATGCCGGCTTCGGTAAGGACGTGCAGGGGACTTTGCATACTAGTAGCTCGGCTGGCCTGCCTCAAGTATACTCGGAACCCATGTCCGAGGGTAGCTCCATGAAAAGCGCGACGCGGGCCCTCCTGCCCGCCGCGATGGTCGCCGGCGTCGCGGCTCTGGTCGCGTTGGACCAGTGGACGAAGACGCTCGCGGCCACGCATCTAGCCGGCAAGGGGACCGTGAGCCTGTTAGGCGATTTCGCTGTGCTCGTCTTCGTCCGCAATCAGGGAGCCTTCCTGTCGCTCGGCTCGGACCTGCCGCCGGTCGCGAGGACCCTGCTCCTCCTCGTCCTGCCCCTCGGCGCGCTCGCCGTCTTCGCCTGGATCTTCCTGGCCGGCGATCCTCGCCGCGCCGGGGCAAGGCGCGGCGCCGTCGAATACGCGTCGGTCACCCTTATAGCCGCTGGCGGGGTCGGCAACCTCATCGACCGGCTGGCTTTCGGGGACGTTCGCGATTTCCTCAATTTCGGCATCGGCTCGCTTCGCACCGGCATCATGAACCTGGCCGATCTATACATACTCGCCGCGCTCATCGTGATCGTCGCCACCGCGATAGAGCGCGCGGGGAAAACGCGCGGCTAAACGCCCCGCTTGAAGGCGTCTATAGGCAAGGCAATGGGGAGGCAGGGTATGAAGATGGGATTCGTGACCGTGCAGACGAAGGACTTGGGGGCGTCGATCGCTTTCTACGAGAAGGTCCTTGGCTTCAAGGTGTCCAGGCGCTTCGCGCCGCGACCGGGCATGGAGATCGCGTTCCTCGACGACGGCTCGGGTGGCCAGGTCGAGTTCATTCAGGGCGGCGGGGACGCTGCCTTCTCGGGCGGCGGCATCTCGCTGGGCTTCCGCGTAGAGGACGTTGACGCGACGGCGTCCGCTCTCAAGGCCGCAGGCGTGGCGATCAACCAGGGCCCGACCTCTATGCCCAACGGGGTCAAGCTCCTGGGGGCCAAGGATACTAATGGCCTTCAGCTCGGCTTCGTCCAGGGAGGCTGATGCCGAATATACAGACGCTACGGCGAGAAGCCGCCTTTCGGCTTTCTGCCCGAGCGGCTCGGCGCGGCGCCGGCAGGGTCCTCCGGCCAATCGTGTTTCGGATAACGGCCCCGCAGCTCTTTGCGCGCCTGGGCCCACGAGCCTTTGCCAGAAACCCGGCAGATCGGAAGTCACCTGCAGCGGCTTTCCGCCAGGGTCGAGGAGGCGAAGGACGAGCTTCCGGCCGCCGATGAGCGGGTGCCCGCACAGGCCGAAGAATTCCTGGACTTTCGCCTCGACGGAGGCGCCGCCCGAGCCGCTATAATCGATCTTCCGTGAAGACCCTGACGGCAGCTCGAGCCGCTCCGGCGCCTCCGTCTCCAGCGCCGCTCTCGCGCGGCCGGGAAGAAGGGCGCGCACGGCGTTCGTGAGCGCGGCTGCATCGAGAAGCGGACCGTCGTCCTCGCGGATCCAGGGGCCGAGCCAATCTGCCGCTTTCGCCGCGAGGCGCTCGTCCGAAAGCTCGTCAGGCGCGATGAAATGCTCTCCCGAACTCGCGGCGAAATAGCGAAGCCGCGCCAGGGCGTCCTCGGCGCCGCCTTCCCAGGGCAGGATCGCGAGCCCGGTCAACGCGATGCGCGAGGCCAGTAGCCTTGCAGCTCGTCACGGGCCGGCCGCGGTGCGGCCCGCCTTCCAAGGACGATGGCCCCGGCCTTCCGCGAGACGACGAGCTTCGGCTCGAGATCCTTCCATTCGGCTTCGGTGATTTCGCTCGCGCGGCACTCGAGGGCGGCGAGAGCCTCGGTCTCGTCCAGTGTGCAGGCGGAGTAGACCGTGCCTTCGGCGCTCCCCGCATCGGCCTCGAGGGCGACGATCCACGGCGATTGCGCGAGAGTTCCGGATGCGCGCAGTGAACGTCCGGCCGCCAGCCTGAAGCTCGCGCTGGCGCCGCGGTACTCGGTCCGCTGGGCGATGCGGTCGGGGAAGGCTGCGGCGAATAAAGGCCCGAGCGCGGCTCCCGCCGCCGAGCCTGCCGCACCAGAACCGGCTGCGGGCCCGAAGCTGCCGCCTGGGGCGCCAGCGCGGATGCCGCCGGCGGCGGCGAGCCTGCGCGCTTCCGCCAGAACCGAGCCTCGCGCGCCTTCTTTGCCGGCGGCCAGTTCCTCGAGGGTGCCGGCGAGATCTCGCGCTGCGTCGCGGCCGACCCCGTTGGAGGCGCCGGGGCTCGCCGCGAGGCCGCGCTCCGAGAGCAGGGCGGCGGCCTGGCAGGCCGCCCATCCTTCGCCGGCCTCGACGCCGCGCAGGACCAAGGCGGCGAGCCGCGGCTCGGTGCCGAGGGCCGCCATCCGACGGCCGAAGGCGGTCGGCCTGGAGTCTGCGGCGAGCGCGCCGAGGTCGACGAGGAGCTCGAGAGCGGCCTTCCACGCGCCTTCGGGCGGCGGGTCGAGCCAGCGCAAGTCGAGCCGGCCAGGCGAGCCCCAGAGGGCGGCCTCGAGCGCCAGGCCCGAAAGCTCGGCGCGGGACAGCTCGGGCTCGGTCCGAAGCGCGAGGAACTCGGAGGCCGGCCACATCCGCAGGCAGATGCCCCTTCCGAGCCGCCCCGCGCGGCCTCGCCGCTGGTCGGCCCGGTCCTCGGCCTCGCGCTCGGTGACGAGGCGGTTCAGGCCGGCTCGGCTCTGGAAGCGCGACAGCCGCGCGAGGCCCGAGTCGACGACGGCTCGGACCCGCGGGACAGTGAGGCTCGTCTCGGCGATCGAGGTGGCGAAGACGGCTCGGGGCGGAGCGCCGGCGGCCGGCGACAGGAGGCGGCGCTGCTCCTCGAGGGGCAGGGAGCCGTGGAGGATGAAAGCCTCGGGGCGAGGTTCCTCGCTTCCTCGCGATCGCGCCAGGGCCGAGAACTCGGCTGCCGCGCGGGACAGCTCGGCGACTCCGGGCAGGAAGGCGAGAACGTCGCCGCCCGTCTCGTCCAGAAGCTCGAGGGCGGACTGAGCGACCGCGGCTTCGATGCGGGGTCCGCCACGGCTTCCCGAGATGGCGAAGTACCGCGTCTCTACCGGGTAGGAGCGGCCCGGCACCTCGATGAAGCCGGCGCCCAAATACGCGATCACCCGATCGGCGTCGATCGTCGCGGACATGGCGAGGAGGCGCAGCTCGCGTCCGGCCTCGCGGCGAAGGTCGCGCGCCTCGGCGAGGAAGGCGAGGGCGAGGTCGGCCTGGGCCGAGCGCTCGTGGAACTCGTCGAGGATCACGCAGCCGCAGGCCTCGAGCGAGGGATCGTCCTGAAGCATGCGGACGAGGACGCCGGGCGTCACCATCTCCACGCGAACGCGCGGTCCGGTCCTCGACTCGCCGCGGACGCGATAGCCGACCTCGTCGCCGAGCTTCCGGCCCCACAACTCGGCGACGCGCGCGGCGGCCGAGACGGCCGCGATGCGGCGCGGCTCCATCACGAGCACGCGCGCGGCGGCCGAGCCTTCGGCCTCGAGGGCATCCGCGATTGCCTGGGGGACGAGGCTGGTCTTGCCCGCGCCGGGGGCTGCCGAAAGCACGAGGGCGCCGTCGGCGAGGAAGCGGGTCGAGATCTCGGGCAGGTAGGCCTTTACGGGGAGCTCTTCGCTGGGTTTCTGGGCCACGCGGCCAGTGTGGATGGAATCGAGATTCATCGCAAGCCGCCGAGTCGGCGCTTGCGCTCATTATCGCTCCGTGTCATCTTCGACGCGGAGGACGCCTCATGAGACGTAGCGAGATCAACAGGCGAATCGCCCAGGCCGAGGCGTTCTTCGCCTCGATGTCGTTCAAGCTGCCGCCTTGGTCCACCGCCAGCCCGGAAGGGGAGCACAGGAGCCGAACGAAGCGGAGCCAAGA
>CAWHFT010000149.1:0-13954 GCA_963828175.1 uncultured Spirochaetota bacterium | reverse complement strand
GTCGACCATGAGCCCCCTCGCCAGGGCCGAGTACAGGTGCGTGTGCGCGCAGACGAGGCCAGGGCTCAGGTAGCTGCCCGTGACGCGCTTGGCTCCCGGATATTTAGCGGCAAGGCCCGTACCCGTCTCGAGTACCATGCCCCCAGAGCTGCCCCCGAAGTCCCCCTCCGGCCCCGCGACCGCGACATCCATCGGCTCGGAGACGGCTGGCGGCTCGAAGGAAATGACGCGGACGCCCTCGAACAGGGTCATGGCGTGCCTCCCAGCAAGTACGAGTGATCGGTGAATACGAGACGCGCGAGGGAACCCAGCGGGCCCGCCGTGTCCGGAAGCGACCACTCGACGAAAGGAAACGCGGCCACGTCGCCGCCGCGGCTCGCTCGCACGAGAAGAACCGGTCCATCCGCTTCGTCGGCGGGAGCGGCGAAACAGAAACCGGCATTCAAGAGGCGTGCGGGCGAGTCGTCATGCCGGGCGTCCATGCTCGCGCGGTCGGCGAACAGGGTCGGCTTGCCGCGGTAGGGCTCGCCGTCGAAGGGGCAGAACACTCCGCAGTTGCCGCACTCGTTGCAGAGATCGTCGACGTGAAGGATCTGGATCGGCTGATTCATGCCGTCGGCTCCGTCGGCTCCCCCGCGCATCTCGGGCTTGAGCGGCAGGGCGAAGTTGGCGCGGTTGGGGCACACCTCGACGCAGCGCAGGCACGTCGAGTCGCAGCGCAGGCAGCGCTCCGACTCTCGGGCCACGAAAGAGGCCGAGCTCCGGGACAGGCTCTCGGCGAAGTCGCCGCGGGCTGCGAGCTTGTCGGTGTCGAGCGGGAAAGCCGTATCGCTCGATGCCGTCGGGAACGGAGCGTAGCTCGACGGGGGCGGGGCGATGCCGGCCGCGCGGAGCATCGCATAGGCCGCCCTGCGACCGTCGGCGACTGCGGCGATGATCGAGGCCGGACCGCTGGCTGCGTCGCCGCCGACATAGACGCCGGGCCGCGAGCTCGCCTGGGTCCGACGGTCGTGCAGGGGAAGGCCGTCGGTGCCGCAGGCGATTTTCATCGAGGCGAGGAGAGCGGCGTCGGGCTTCTCGCCGACCGCGGCGACGACGAGGTCGCACTCGACGCTGATCGACCGGTCGGTCGCGCGCGGCGAGCGGCGGCCCGTGGCGTCGACCTCGCCGAGCTCCATCACGCGCAGCGAGAGGCGAGGGCCCTCGGGGTGCGCGTTGGCTCGCTCGGGGAGGGTCAGCTCCATCAGCTTGCCGCCCTCTTCGAGGGCGCTCTCCAGCTCTTCCCTGTCGGCGGGCATCTCGTCCCTGCTGCGGCGATAGGAGAGGCGGACTTCCTCGATCCCCGGCAGACGCAGGGCCACGCGCACCGCGTCCATCGCGGTATTGCCGCCGCCGGCCACGACTATCCGCCGCGGTTGTCCATAGGGCCAGTCGGCGCTTTCCCCGCCGGAGGCGAGGCGCGAGGCGGCGGCGAGGAAGGCGAGGGCGTCGACCACGGGGATCGCGTCGCCTTCGATGCGGAGCTCTCGCGGGGAGCTCGCGCCCGCGCAGAGGAAAAAGGCCGTGAAGAGCTTCGGCCTCGAGGTCTTCGATGGCGCCGACGCGCTTTCCCAGGCGGAACTCCGCCCCGAGGTCGCGGATCCTGTCGATGTCGGCGGCGACGTCGGAGCGCGGGATGCGGAAGCGGGGAATTACGTTGGACGGCACCCCTCCCGGCTCGGCGTCCTCGTCGAAGACCGTGACGCTCACGCCCGCGAGGGCCAAGTGGTGGGCGCAGGAGAGCCCGGCAGGCCCCGCGCCGACGACGGCTACGCGGCCTTTGAAGGCGGCGTTGCGCCCCGGGGCTTTCGCCGGGATCGACGCGGACTTGGCGCACGCGAGCTTGACGGCGCGAATGTCGACCGTGCCCTCGTAGTCGTTGCGGCAGCAGGCGTCCTGACAGACGTGGTCGCAGAGCGTGCCCGTGATGAACGGCAGCGGGTTGTCGGCGAGGATCGATGCGAGGGCCTCCTCCGAGGCGCCCTCGGCCTCCAGCCGGATGTATTCGGGAACCTTCTGCTTGACGGGACAGGCTTCTATGCAGGGCGCCGCGAAGCAGTCGTAAAGGGGAAGGTCCTCTGCATATGCGGCCCTGCCCGATTTCCATCCGAAGCGGTACTCGGGTAGCCGCGAGGGCCAAATCGGCGAGGCGGGCGAGGGCGGCGGCGTCCGGACGACCTGCGGCGAGGCGGGAATGGCGGCGACCGCGGCGCGAGCGGCGGGAGCAGGCTGAGGTAGCCGCCCGGCTTCAGGATATCGGTGGCGATGGTGATCGGGCCGAGGCCCGGCCGCGACGAGTTCTGCCCGCGTTCTCGCCCAGGCGCCGCCGCAGTAGGAAAAGCGCGCGATCTGCCGGGACGCCGCGCAGGGCCTTGGCGAGATCGGCGGCCGAGCCGGACGGTCAGGGGAAAGAGGGCCCGGCCCGACATGTAGCGCTCGCCGCCGGGGAGGGAGCGCCCGTATTCGCGTTGGCGAGAGTGTTGGACAGCTTGATGCCGAAGTTCCTGCCGCGGGACTCGGCGGCGGCGTCGAGCGAGGCGATGAGGCCCAGGGCGTCGGGGAACTGCAGGTCGCGCTCGAAGTTGTCGCGCCCGATCTCGATGGCCTTCCATCCCGTCTCGTCGAGGATGCGCCTGGCCGCGTCGAAGCCGAGGAGGGTGGGGTTGAGCTTCACGAAGGTGTCGAAGCCCTTGTCCTCGATGAGGTAGGCGCCGATCCGCTCGATCTCCTCGGGCGGACAGCCGTGCATCGTCGAGAGCGTGACCGAGTGGACGGGCGAGGAGGGGAAGTCGGCGACGAGGTCCTGCCCGCGCCTTGCGCCAGCGCCGCCGCGCCGAAGGAAGCGGAGCGGAAGGCCTCGGACTCGACGAAGAACTCGAGTTCGCGCATCGCGCACTCCCAGAATGCGCGTCTCGGCGGGGGACCGCATGCCTTCGATGAAGGCGTCCATCTCCGGGCTCTTGATTCCCTCGAGCGTGTAGCCCACGGACAGGTTGAAGAGGAAAGCGCGCGGCGAGGAGGAGAATATCGAGGCGAGGAGGTTGATGGCGATCCATCCGCGCAGATATTCCTCGCGGGCGGCCGCCAGCGGACAGCTCGGTCGACCACTCGGTGTTGTGGCCCTCGTCGAGGGCGTCGATGCAGGGCTTGGCGATATCGAGCTCGTCGTCCACCTGGACCGTCTTGAGCTCGAACACGCGCGCGCCCGAGAGATAGGCGGCTATCAGATTCGGGGCCATTGGCTGTGCGGCCCGGCGGCCGGACCGACCGGCAGCGAAACGCAGCTTTCCCATGATCTCGAGGCCGGGGCTCGCCGCCTCGAGCTCGAAGGCCCGGCGGAAGGCCTTTTCGGGGATGTCGTAGATCGTCCTCTTCGCGCGGTACTCGCCGGCAATCCGCGCGAGCAGCGGGGCGAGGCCGGAAACTCCATCACTTTGCTCATGTGTAGCCCCAGGTGAGGAAGCGGCCGTATCCGGGCTCGGCCACTATGCCGGAAGCGGCGTCGTAGACGAGGCGGCCCCTGACGTAGGTGGCCGCGATCGCGCCCGGGAAGCTCATGCCCTCGAAAGGCGTGATCTTGCCCTTGGACAGGAGCTTTTTGCCTTCGATCAGCGTCGAGCCCGACGGGTCGACGAGGACGAGGTCGGCGTCCTTTCCCGGGGCGATCGATCCCTTGCGGGCATCCAGGCCGTACCGCCTGGCGGCGGCGCCCGAGCTGGCTTCGAGGAAGCGCGGCAGGCCGAGGCGCTTGCGGACGAGGCCTTCCGAATACAGGTAGATGAAGAGCGTGCCCGTGCCGGGGATCCCGCCGTAGGCGGTCCAGACGTCGCCGGTCTCTTTTTCCTCGCGCGAGGAGGGAGCGTGGTCGCTCGCGAGGAAGTCGATGCTTCCGTCGGACAGGAGGCTCCAGAGCCGCTCGCGCTCGGCTCGGCTTTTTACGACGGGGGCGGTCTTCAGGGCGGCGCCCTTCTGGGCGAAGTCCTCGCGCCCGAAGGCGAGGTAGTGGGCGCAGGTCTCGCAGGTGGCGCCGGCCGCATGCGCGAGCTCGGCGGCGGCGGCCGTCCCGACGTGGACGATGTGGAGGAAGCTCTCTCGGCCGGAGGCGAGCGCGAGGGCCGTCGCTACCGCCGCGAGTTCGGCCGCCTCGGGCCGCGAGTCGGCGTAGTCCGACCACTCGGCCTTGGCAGTTCCTCTCGCTGCCTTGACCCGCGCCGTCGCGGCCGTGACGTAGTCGAGGTCCTCGGCGTGGAGGAGGATGGGCCTGCCCAGGCGCTCGCCCTCCGCGACGATGCGCGCGAAATCCTCGTGCGTGACTCGAGTGAAGGTCTCCATGCCCGAGATGAAGTAGCACTTGAAGCCGACGACTCTCGGCGCTAGTTGGGCCATCGCGCCCTCGCCGCCGCCTGAGCCGATGCTCGCCGCGGCCGCGTGCCCCGAAACGCCGCCGTACAGAGCGAAGTCCACCACTGCGCTCTTCCGGATATGAGCCAGCTTGTTGTCGAGGGCGGCCGCGTCGATCACCGGCGGCAGGGACGTGCACGGCATGTCGATCACGGTCGTCACTCCGCCGCGCGCGGCCTCCGAGCTGCCGTGCCGGAAGTCCTCGCGCGAGGTGAAGCCCGGCTCGTCGAAGTGGACGTGCGGGTCGATGGCTCCCGGCAGGACGAGGAGAGCGGACGCGTCGACAGTCTCCTCGCCGGGCTGCGGCTCGAGGCTCTGGGCCACCTCGGCGACCCTCTCTCCGCGGACGCGGATCGAGGCGCGGCGGAACTCCGATTCTCCAGGCAGCGCGACCAGGCCGTTTCGGAAGATCATGGACGGACTCCTTGGATAAAGTCGAGAGCCTTCTCGGGCGTCATCGGCAGGTCGTATGGCGAAGCGTTCGAAATCCTCAGAGGCTTCGCCCGCAGCGCGCAATGCGTCGAGGACGGCGAAATAACCGGCGATGCCGTACAGGAGCGGCGGCTCGCCTATCGCCTTCGAGCGCAGGACGGCCTTGGGGTTGGGCGCTCCCTCGAGGAATTCGACTTTCAGCGTCGGTGGCATGAAGCGGATGTCGGGAAGCTTGTAGGTGGAGAGGCTGTCGGAAAGCAGCGTGCCTTTCTCGTCGTAGCGCAGGTCCTCGAGGGCCGCCCAGCCCAGGCCCTGGGCGAAGCCGCCCTCGATCTGCCCGAGGTCCACCTCGCGGTCGATGCTGTCGCCTGAGTCGTGCACGAGGTACGCCTCGTCGAAGCGGTAGGTGCCGCGGAGGACGTCGAGCGTCGCGGCCACGACCGCGCAGCCGTAGACGTGGTACGCGAAGGGGCTGCCGCGCTCGGCCTGCAGGTCGTAGACGAGGCCCGGCGTCGCGTAGAAGCCGTGGGCCGAGATGTCCACTCTCTCGGCGTGGGCCCTCTCGACGAGCTCTTCCCAGCCGAGAGCGGTCGCGATGCTCGTATTTGCCTTGCTACAGACATGGACGACGCGGCCGGCTTCCAGCCCAAGCTCGCCCGCTTCGATGCCGAGCTCCCGCGAGGCCAGGGCGAGGAGCCGGCCGCGAATTTCCTCGCAGGCGACGAGCGCGGCCATGCCGTTTATGTCGGAGCCCGTGCTCGCTGCCGTGGGGAAGGTGTTCGCCACGGTTCCCGTCCGCGTCGGCTCGACGCGGACGAGGCTGTCGTCTATTCCGAGCGCTCGCGCGGCGACGACCTGCACTTTGCGCGAGACCTGCTGGCCCATCTCCACCGCCCCGGTCGAAACCGAGACCGATCCGTCCGAGTAGACATGCACCAAAGCTCCACCCTGGTTCATCATGAGCTTGGTGAAGGACACGCCGAAGCAGATCGGCAGGATGGCAGCGCCTCGTTTCTCCAGGAGGTGAGCGGCGTTGAACGAGGCTATCCCGGATTTCAGCTCGTCCCAGCGGGAGAGCTCGAGGGCACGGTCGAAGCACGAAAGGGCGCGGCAGTCGGCGGCGCTCTGGCCGTAGTGGAGAACGTCGCCCTCGGCGAGGAGGTTCCTCCTGCGGAGCTCCACCGGATCCCAGCCGCCTTTGCGCGCGGCCGCGTCGAGGGCGCACTCGAACACGAAGACTCCCTGCGGGGCGCCAAAGCCCCGGAAGGCCGTGAACGGCGGGAGGTTGGTGCGGCACATCGTCCCGGTGACCCTGACGTTGGGCACACGGTATGCGCTCGCCGCGTGGAAGAGCGTCCGCGAGAGTACGGCCGGCGAGAGGTCGCAGCAGGCGCCGGAGTTCTGGTAGTAGTCGGCCTCGAAGGCGAGGATGTTTCCCTCGGCGTCGAGCCCCATCTTGAAGTCGCTCGAGTAGGGATGGCGCTTGCCGGTCCAGCTAATGTCCTCGCGGCGGCTGAGGTAAACCTTGACGGTCCTGCCGGTCGACGCGGCGCCGAGCGCGGCCAACGCGGCCCATTGCGCCGCCTGGTCCTCCTTGCCGCCGAAGGCGCCGCCCAGGCGCCTCGCCTCCACCTCGACACAGTTCATCGGCAGTCCCAGGACGCGGGCCACGACGCGCTGCACGCCCGTGGGGGATTGCGTCCCGGAGACGAGGTGGATTCTCCGGCCCTCGCGGCACTCGGCGATGGCGCCTTGCGTTTCCAGGTAGACGTGCTCCTGAGCGCCCGACTCGACTTTTCCCTCCACGACTACCGCCGAGCGCTCGAAGGCCGCCTCGGGATCGCCGGAGCGCATCGTTCGCGAGCTCATGATGAGGTCGCCCGCAGCGGCGGCGGCGCGGGCGTCGACGACCGGAACGAGCTCGTCGTACTCGATGGAGACGAGGGCGGCGGCCTTCCTGGCGAGTCCGGGCGACGAGGCGAGAGCGAGGGCGAGGGCCTGGCCCTTGTAGGACCACTCGCCGGAAACCAGAAGGCACTCGTCAGGCGCGTTCTCGCCGATCTGATTCTCGCCGGGGATGTCCCGCGCGGTGAGCACGCGAACCGAGGGGTCGAGGGCGAGGGCCTTCCTCGCGTCGACGGACTTGAGAGCGCCGCGCGCGCACGGGCTCGTAAGCGGCGAGCCGAAGAGCATGCCCGCCGTCGCGCTCAGGTCGTCGAGGTAGCGGGTCGCGCCGGCGAGGTTGAGCCGGACCTCCTCCGTCGGCGTCATGCGATGGCCCGGGCCACGGCCGATTCGGGAAAGAGCCGCACGAAATGAGAGAGCACGAGCCGCTGGAGGAGGCGGCTGCGGTAGTCGGCCGCGCCGCGGACGTCGCCGATGGGGGCGATTTCGCCCGCGGCGATCCGCGCGGCCTCGAGGGCGGTCGCGGGGTCGGGCCTCTTGCCGGCGAGGAAGGCCGCGGTCTTTTTAAGGACCAGCGGCACGGGGGCCACGCCGCCGGCGGAGATCCGCGCTCGTTCGATGCGCTCATCGAGCGCGAGCTCGAAAACGGCGGCGCTGTTGACGGCCGCTATGTCCAGGCGCTCGCGCTTGGAGACTTTCTCGAAGTTGAAGCGCTCGACCTTGCGGGCCGCGGGCAGGAGCGCCGAGGCGATGTACTCGCCGGGGCGAAGGTCCAGTTTCTTGTAGCCGAGGAAGAGGGACTCGAGCGGCAGCTCGCGCGGGCCGCCGGGCCCGCCCTCGATGCGCACCGAAGCGCCGAGGGCCAGCAGCATGGCCGTCAGGTCGCCCACGGGCGAGGCATTGGCGATGTTGCCGCCGATCGTGGCGCGCTCGCGCACGAGCGGGCTCGCGAGGAGCTTCTCGAAGGCGCCCAAGCCGGGGACGAGCTCGAGCACCCTGGGCTCGGAGAAGAACTCTCGCCAGTTGAGGGCAGCCCCCACCTCGAGGCGCGGGGCGTTCCCGTCGCCGCCGTTCGCTCGCAGCTCGACTCTCCGAAGCTCGGGGTTTCGTCCGAGCAGCGTGTACTCGGGATAGTCGCCGCGGTCGGGGTCGGGATTGCGCACGAAGAAGTCCGTGCCGCCTCCCAGGACGAAGCCGCGGACGATAAAGTCCTTCGTGTCGCCGGGGGCGCCGCCGGCGGTAAGCATCTGGCCGGTCGCGAAGAGCTGGAGCGCCGTCGGCACGACGCCCGCGGCGACGAGCGCCTCGAGGCGGCGGCTCGCATCTACGGGCAGATCGCCGAATTCCTCGACGAGCCGCGCCGCCGCGCGCTTGATCGAGCCGTAGCCCGTGCAGCGGCAGAGGTTGCCCTCGACCGCCGAGATGGCGCCTTCGACGCTGAGCTTTCCGCGTTCGCCGCCGATCAGGTAGGCCGTGAGGCTCACGACGAAGCCGGGCGAGCAGAAGCCGCACTGGCTGCCGTTAGCCTCGGCGAGGGCGCGCATGACGGGGGTCGGCCCGGCGGCCGCGAGGCCTTCGATCGTCACCAGGTGCCGTCCTTCGAGCTCGCCCAGCGCGAGCAGACAGGATGGCATCGCTCGGTACGTAAAGCCGCCTGGTGTTCTTTCGCCCATCAGCACGGCGCAGGCGCCGCAATCGCCCTCGCGGCAGCCCTCTTTGGTGCCGGTGAGGCCGAGATCCATCCTGATGAAGTCGAGGGCGGGGCGCAGCGCCCACTCATCCGCCTCGACGACCGCGGCGTTCACGAGTAGGCGCATCGTCACGCCCCGCCCCGGGTTGCGAGGAAGTCGGCCAGCGTCGCGGCCGTGCAGCGCTCCCAGTGCGCGGCTAGGAGGCGCGATGCCTCCCGTCGCTCGCCCGAGCCGAACGCGCGGGCTATGGCATCGTGCTCGGCTACCGACCGCGACACGAGCTTCTCGTCCTGCATGAAGGTGTACTCGTAGCGCAGGAGGATCCGCTTCAGGTCGGAGAGTATGCGCAAAAGGTGCTGATTGCCGTTTTCCTCGATGAGGGTCCTGTGCCAAGCCGAGTCGAGCTCGATCCGCCGGAAGGGGTCGGCCCCCTCGATTTTAAGGGAAATTCCAAGCTCGGTGAGCTTGGCCAGGGTGTCGGCACGAGGCACCGGGGCGGAATCGAGGGCCGAGCACTCGAGCAGGCGCACGAGCGGATACACCTCGCGGATCTCCGACTCGTGCAAACGCTTGACCGAAAAACCGAGGTGCTTTTGCGAGGAGATGAAACCTTCCCGCTCGAGCCTCAGCAGGGCTTCCCGGATCGGAGTGCGGCTCACGCCGAGCTCCTCGGCGAGCTCGACGTCCTTGAGCCGCTGCCCCGACTCGATGGCGCCTCGAACGATACGAGTCAGCAACTCTTGGTGAACGTCGGAGCTGAGTCTCTCGCGAGTTATCATCTCCGGATACTGTATTCTGTATACAAGATCCCGTCAAGTTTCTTTAGGCGCGGCGCCTATATCGTGCGTATGAGCTGGTCGTCCTTCAGGTCGAAAACAGAGATGAACTGGGTCATCGCGCTCTCATACCCTTTGTCGTCCCACAGCTTGAGGGCAAATTTCTCCTCGTCGGCCAGGGAATCGAACTTGGCGACGAACTTGTACTCGTCTTGAGGCCCCGCGATGTTGCTCCAGACCTCCACGCCCTTCACCTGCGGCTGCTTGGCCCAGTATTCGCTCATAGCCTTGGCGGCCGCTTCCATCTTGTCCCAGTCCCGCGCGACGCGGGCATTGCGGATAAGGTACACCATGCCGCTACTTCCAGAACGCCAAAATGATCGCGGCCACGAAGGCGCCGACTAGCCCGTACCCTGCGTCAATGAAGAAGAGCTTGGGCTTGCCCTGGAAAAGCAGCTTGCCCGAGTTTACCGACAGGACGAAGAAGGCGCTCACGGAGCCGCCCACGATCAGGGCGCCTCCCAAGCTGTAGAAATTGCCGATCATGAGGAGCATGTAGACGCCCGCCACATAAAGGAAGGACGAAACGAGCTGGCCGATCATGCCCAGCACGAATCTGGCTCCCATGCCTCCGCCCCCCATATCCATCCCCACCTGCTTGGACCATGCCTTGCCAAAGAGCGGCGTGTACCAAAGGGCGCCGATCGCGAAATAGACGATCGAAGTTACGATGTACGGTAGAACCGCAAAGGACGCAGTCGCCATAAGGACCTCCGTATAATCAATATAAATTTAAGATACGGAAAATCGGTTATTTAAGAATAGGGCAATCGCGCTTCAATCGGGATCAGCTGCCTCCGGCGTGAAATTTCCACAGATGCCGAGCGAGGTGGCAATGATCGACAAAATGCGGATCGGGGTTTCTTCAATGATATTGACTTCTGTCCTCTGTTTTTGCGGCTCCTCCCTCTCGAGCCAGCACAAAGCGTCCCTCGATGCCTTTAGCGGGGAGGCCCTGGATGTCTACCTCGACCGGGCCGACGTTCAGGCGAGTCCCGAAGAATGGCAGCGCTATGCGGACATGGGACGCGAAGCGGCAATTGCACGGTGGGAAGAGAGCGCCCTATATTCCCTGGCATCGGCAGATTTCGAAGCCGAGCGTTCTGCGGCATTGGAAGGCATAAGAGCCCTGACGGACGATCGCTACCGCGAATGGCTCGTCGCTCGGTTTACGGAGCGGGCCGCGCCATCCGAGCTGGGCCCGCTCAGGGCGGCCATCGCGTCCGCGAACGAGGAACTCCTCTATCAGCGCGACTCCAATGGGAATGTCGTCCGCGACGCGATGGGCGATCCCGTCCTCGAAACCCTCGTGGGGCTCGAGGCGGATTCCGGAGCTTGGGCATCGAAAGTCGGCACGGCCCTGGATAGCATCGTCGCCGCGTGGCGGACGAGCTTCGAGGGCTCTTTCCCCGAGCTTCTCGCTTCGGTCCCCGAGACGGAACGCAAGGCCCTCGAGTCCGACACCGCAGCCTATGCGGAGGAATATGGATCGGCCTACCGCCGGGAACTAGCGGCCCTGTCGTTCCAGGAAGAGCGGCGCTTCGTTGCGCTGCGCAGCTTCGACCAATACTCGCAACGCAAGAAGAGCGAGGACCAGGCCGCCGGCGCGATCGTCGATCGGCTGATCGCCCAGACCCAGGGCGCCACCGACGAGGGCGTCCGGCGGCTGCGCGAGTCGCTATCGACCCAGGCCGGGGCGGGCCCGGCGGAAGGGCAAATCGACGCGAGCGAATGGCAGTCGAGTTTCCAAAGAATATTCGAGGAGGGCCTTTCGACCTGGGACAAGGCCGAGAGGCAGCTCCTCGCCGAGCGCGTGGAGTGGGAAAATCAGGCGGGCAAGGATTACACCGATGGCGAAAAGGCTTGGGCGACCGCCTACGACCGGCTCGAGGGCGAACAGCAAAAATGGGAAGCCGAACTGCAGACCATCGTGGACATCGGCCATGAGGCCTGGGCCGGAAAGGAAGCCGAGCTCGCCGGCGCGATTGCCGAGGCGAGCGCCGAACTCGACAAGGACATACAGGATAGAAAGGACGCGAAGTCATCGGAAGCGGCCAGCCTCGTGGACGTGTTCGCACAGTCGGCCTCAATGGTAGCGACAGCCAAGGAATCGATCGCGTATTGGCTCAAAGACCTCGGCTTCGTCGCTCCGCAGGGCACCCAACCCGCCGCGGCAATCGGCGTTTGGAGCTCGGGGAAGCTGAGCGGATATATAGCGACGCTGAGCGGATTGGCCGCGGCTGCGGACGCGGACGCGGATAAATACAGCCAGGCGGCCGGCCAATTGCAGTCCGATGCCGACGCGGCCGCCTCGGCGGCCGCAGCTCAACGGGCTATCGCCGCCACCTACAAGGACGGGGCGGACCGGCTGATCGCGCTCCGGGATTCACTTGCCGGCAGGGAGCTGAGCGCCGACGAGCTCGCGTACCTGAAGGCCGCCCTCGACCTTTGCGGGAGTGCGGGGGACTATGCTGCCTGGCAATCCTCGTACCAAGAGGCGGCCTACTGGATCGACGTGGACGCCACGTATACAAGATTCAATTCCGAAGCCCGGACCGCTCTCACCGCGACCTTCTCGCGCGTCATAGCGGACGATGGAGTCGCGAAGAGCCTCCTCGGGATCACGGACTCGTCCGTGGATGTCAGCAGCCTCTGCCTCGACGAATACCAGGTCGAGCTTCTAAAGGCCGAGGCGCTCTCGACGTATTGGGACCAGCAGGTCGACGTCGCAAGCAAAGTTTATGCCTACGCCACGACGATTAGTTCGGACCGACCGACCGCCGCGCAGACCGACGCCGAGTGCAAGGCGGCCCTTGATGCCTACTCCGCAGCCAGAGACACCTACGATGCCGCCCTTAAAGACCTCGAGCGGACAGGCGTCGCGCTGGGGAGCGCAAAGGATGCCTTGGCAGCGAGGCAGGCGAGCCTAACCCAGGCCAAGGCGGCGTTGGAAAGCGCAGAGACGCAATACGAGACCGCGCAAGCCCTCTTTTCATCCAACGACAAAGACTATTTCGCCCAAGAGCTCACGGGGTACTACAAGAGCCTCTTGGAGACCATCGATGCGAGCAAGGCCGGAAGCCTCGCCGCGTCGATGGCTTCCTACCTCGCCGCGGCGAGGAGCTATGGCTACGAGGACAAAATCGCCCTCGACAGCAAGGAGCTCGAAGTCTTGGTTGTCGGAGGGGAGCAGGGCGGAGTCAGGCAGACCGAGTCCCTCGAAAGCCTTCGCGCGAGCCTCGCGGCGATCAGCCCCCCTACAGACGAGGGCGGGCTTCAATCCTCTGGCATTGACCCTGCGGATCGATTCTACGCAGCCTACCAGCAAGCCGCGTACGAATATGGTCAGGCGATCGCGTCGAGCGACGCTGCGGACGCCGCGATGTATCTGCGTGCGTGCATTTCCATCGACGCGCAGTGCCGCGCGGAGCGCCAAGCCGCGCTCGATGAACGCGAAGACGCGATCCGCATTCTGACCAGTTCTTCGCCGACCGCCTGGTATCGCGTTGAGACAGGGATCGCTGCAGCGGACTACGCGGACGTGGTGGCGGCCGTAGCCCTCGACGCGAGAGAGGCCGCCGGCAACTACCTCGCCGCGCGAGCCGACCTCGAAGCCTCGGCTTACGGGGATTCTGATAGAGTAATCGTCGCTGGTTCCGCATGGGTCTACGATCCGACCCATCCCGAGGAATTTCTCGCGTTCTCCCTCGCGGGCGCGGTAGCCGACGCAGCCGCAAAGCGGACTGCCCTTCTCGATCTCGCAGCGTTTCTCCGAGACGGCCACCTGGACCTCGCGGCCTCGCGTGACGCGCTATACGCTAGCATCGCATCTTGCCCTTGCGACGACTCCATCAAGGAATTCCTGCGCGGCTTCGTCGGCGGCAAGACAGAATTCTATTCGACACTCGGCTCCGACAGCGGCTCGGCCGTCGGAGCGCACGGAGCCTCGTCGTAGATCTCCTCTACCGCGGGACTACTCGTCGACGCGGCCAGAGTACGCGACCGCTCGCTCCGGCTGCCGACCATCATGGGGCGCTACCGCCGCAATCGCTGGCTTTCGCGGCGAGCCTCGGGGCGCAAGGCGCGGCCGAGCTCGCGGCGGCGCTCTCGCATCCGGTCTCCTGGCACCCGGCTTCCGGCTTTTCCTTTGTGTCCCCTCAGGCCGCGTGGACCCTGGTTTCCGCGATGAGCCCCGCCGCTCGCGAGACGTGGCTCGTCTCGCTCCTCGGATCGGCTCGGCAGGCCGAGAGCGACCTGCCATCGTACCAGGCCGACCGGCTCGAAGCGTACTTGTCCGAGCTCGAGGTCTATCCCGCGGCACGAGAGCGGCTCGCCGCACAGGCGCCGACGGGCGGAGTCCAGGACATGAAGGCCGTCCTCGGCGCGCTCAAGGTCGAGCTCGACAGCCTGAACAGGCTGAAGCAGGACAGCGTATCGATGGACAAGAGGCTCGCGAGCTTGGCCGGCATCTACGCGTGGGCGGCCGACTCCTCGGACGTGCCTGCGGCGGAGCTCGCCGCCGCCGAAAAATGCCTCGTCGAGGCGGGCGCCGTCGAGACCGTCAAGGGTGCGATTGCCGCCTGCGCCGATCCTTCGGTCTCCTTGGCTGATGCCTCTCACCCCGGACGGCGCCTTCGCCGCAGTCTTCGC
>CAWHFT010000148.1:0-17252 GCA_963828175.1 uncultured Spirochaetota bacterium | reverse complement strand
CATTGACCGCCGGAGCCAACAGCTTCTACGTCGCCTACTCGGGCAGCGCCTACGCGGCGGCCTCGCAGTCCGAGATCGTTGTCCTTGATGCCGCTGCGACGCCCCCCGATTTCTCGCTCAGCAGCCGACGCGGTTTCGCTCGCGGCCGGTTCCAGCACTTCCGCGCCGCTCACCATTGCGCCTTTGAATGGGTTCAACCAGACCATCCAGCTCAGTTGCACCGGGCTACCGGCAGGCTACACCTGCACCCTGCCGGCTACTTTGACGCCTGCGGGAACCACCGCCGTGACGGTCACCTTTGCCTCGGCCTCGGCAACGCTGGCAGCCGCAATTCCCCTGGCCTTCCTGATCCTGCTCGTGTCCGGAGCCAACAAGCGCGCCCAAAGCGTCAACCCTTTTGCGGCTCTAGCCATCGTAGTTTTGGCAGCGACTATGACGACCGGATGCGCTTCCGGGGTTCAGAACACTAGGTCCTCCGTGCAGGGATCCCAAAGCTATCTGGCCACGGTAACTGCCTCCTCCGGTTCCATCAGTCACCAGCTCGCGATTGAAGTCACCGTCACGCAATAAAGCAGCGGTCTTCGCGGCCAGCCCCCCGTTCCAAATACGTTTCCGGTCCAGGCAATTCTCGCCTTCGCCGCCTCAGTGGCTCTCTTTTGCGGTTTGAACTGGATCCGCCCAAACGTAACGAAAGTTTCGCCAAAGATGACCAGTGATTGGACAGCAACTGTTTTCTATTGACACACGAACGCTCGTTTGCGAGATTGACAGTGTATCCCCCAACTTGGCTCTTCTCCTCCCGCACGAGCCAGGAGGTTGTTAACCGAAAGCACCCAGCGGCAACCGGAGCCTCCGGAACGTCCGGACCGCTTGAAATGTGTCTATTTGGCTGAACCAAATGGCACCTGCATTTTGCCGCAGGCAGGCTATGTATGGCCGTCCGCAGATTCCCAAAGGCCACCAATCGGACGAATGCGCCTACAAGTTCAGCCAAAAGGCGATCGAAACCTCCATTGTTTGTGAGGCAATTCGGTCACTCGTGGTTTGTATCTGGAGTCAGCGATGTGTTCTTTAATGGTTCGTCCCTTGCTTTCCGTGCTTCGCCGCGCAGTTTCGCTCTCACCCGTTTCCGCTGGCAATTCCCGCCGTGGCAGCCTGCCGGCGGCGCTGGCAGCCGCGACGCTGCTCGTAGTGTCTGCCGGGCTTGCACCCACGGCCAGCGCCAACGACTCTGTATCCGGACCGCAGTTGATTTTTTTGCCGGGGACCGAAAGCACCATCACCGCAAACGGATCTACGAAATGAATATTCGCCTGTCTTACCGCACGTCAACCCCCCGCCCAGCGCGTCCTACAACCCTGATGGCTCATGGGACAACCCGGAAAGTATTGCGATCCGTCGTTCTGGCCGTCTCGGAGGCTTGGGAGCGCAGGCTCGAGGTGATCTTCCCGATCGTCGACGCGATGCTCGCGGTCGACTTGCCCGACTCCTCGGCCGAAGCGGCAAGCTCCTGGCTCAGCGCGAGCAGGGCGCCGGCGTGCGAAGATACGGACGCGACCATCTCCCGTAGGCTCGTCGGCTCGGAATTGTACGAAACCACGGCGAGGCCGGCATGGACGGCCTTGTTCAAGGTCGGGACGAGATTGCGGTCGAATATCGGGATAGCTAGGCCGTTCCATTTCTCGCTTATTAGCCGTTCGATTATGGGGGCGTACGTCGAGGCGGCGGTCAGGCTCTGGTCGTTTACGTAGGGCGGCTCCATCCATTCTACTTTGGCGCCGAGAGCCTCGAGCTCTCGCTTCGCCTCGACGGCTCCCTCGTAGATCTCCTTCCAAAAGCCCTCGTTGCTGAGCGAGACCATGGCGATCCTCAGGTTCCCGGGAGTGGCCCGGTTTCGGCCTTCGACGACTTTGGCCAAGCGCTCGCAGTCCCCGACCGTCAACGTATCGTCGCTGCACCAATAGCGCGAGTAGTTGTCCTTGCGCACCTCCTGCAACGTCGTGAGGAATCGGGGTATGGAAGGCGTCCAGCCTGTCGTCAGGTGGTTGTAGAGCCGGATGATTGAATCGTGCCCTTGGGCATAGGGGTCCTGCGAAACCGTCGCGGCTATGATGCCTTGGACGACGTACTCCATGGTCTCGTCGGTGAGGTCGTGGGATACAACCGTGGTTTTCCCCGTCCTCCCCGCGTCCACCACCGCGCGAGCCGCAGAAGACGGCGTCGCGCCCTCGGTGACGTAGATCGCCCCCAAATCGGGGAAACGCTTCATGAGCTCGACGGAGGCGGCATAGGTCTTATCGCCGGACTCGAATGTCTCGATGGTCTCTACGACCTCGATGCCGGGATATTCTTCGGCGAGCAGGCTCACGGCTCCCTTCCGCCTCAGGATATGGTTGACGGATTGAAGGCTGCCCACGATGACCGCGACGCGGCCTTTGCCGCCGAGCGCGTTCCCGACGATCTTGCCTACGGTCTGCCCTTCGGCGTAGCTGTCCGATCCTACGTAGCAGAGCCTAAGGCATGGTTCGTTGGTGATGCCGTTGAAGGCGTCGATACTCTCTCTAACCAGGGTGGCCGTACTCGCCGCAATGCGTGCCATCGCGCCCAGCTCTCCTCTCAGGGAGATCGACGCCGGGAGAGTGCTCGCCGGTGCCTTTGTGGCGAGGTTGCCCGTGGAGAGCTTGGCGAGGTTGGAGGATAATCCCTCGAGCCCGTCCTCGATTCGGGACTGGGATTCTATCAAAACCTTTCTGGGCGCCGCTATTTCCTTGGAATACACTCTCCATGTCCAGAGCGCGATGATGAGGCAGAGAGCTGTGGCTACTGGGGCGTAAAGCCCCGGCTTCGGGCCGAGGTAGAGCAGCCCCGAACACGCGAGCAGCAGGCACACGGCCGGTAGGAGGAATCGCAGGATACTGGTCGTTCGCATCTGGCGCTTCATTACGTCAATCCTTTGGCTATTTGTTGCCGTAAACGGGCACCGGTTGGGTGCTGTTTCGAAGCAGCACCTCGCCGATCCTGACGAGACGAGCCTGACTTTCGAGCTCGAGCTGGCGGAATACGGACTGAGAGAGCAGGAGGTCCTGCTTCAGCTCCCTGCAGAGCGAGTCGAGTCGCGCCGCGACCGAGACGGCCTCTCCGAAGATGCCGAGCCTTCTCGATCCTTGGACGCCGAGATCTCCCGCCACGATCGCGCCCGAGTGGATCCCGACGGTCACGTCCGAAGGAGCGGGAAGCGAGGCCGACTGGAGATCGTCGCGCAAGCCTGGCAGCTCCGCGATGAAATCGAACGCGCAGGCGATGGCGCGCTCGGCCGCGTCCTTCTCGCCCAATAGGCCGAAGACGATGAGGACGGAATCTCCGTTGGTCCCGGTCACGCGGCCGCCATGCCGATCGGCCGCGACCGCCCAGACCGAATAATAGCGGTTGAGTATGGCGACCGAGCGCTCGGGGGTGAGCCGCTCGGCGAGGCTCGTGAAGTCGCGGATGTCCGAGGAGATTACAGTGACGGTCGTCGCCTGCCCGGCCGCAACCGCAGGATCGCCGACCTGCTCGTCGACTCGCGCGGCGCCGAAGAGTCCGGCGATCCGCGAACGAAGGCTCAGAGCGTTGACTTTGCTCGCGAGGAGCATGAGACCGAAAGTCGTTACGCCGAAGATAAGGAACAGATTCTGCGGTGTTTCGAGGAATCTGAGGAAGGAGGGGCCGAAGTTGGCGAGCCCGAGAGCTTTGTCGTACTGGGCGGTGCCGATCTCACCTGCGGCGAGACGCTTCGAGAGCTGAAGGCGGAGATCGAGGTAGAAATAGAAGAAGATGAATACCAGGACGACGCCACCCGCGAGCAGGGCCTCGGCGGCTCGCTTGAAGCCGGTTCCCCTCCCGGATAGGGCAACGGCTTGGAAGAAACCGACATAGAGGGCCGCGCCCCAAATGAAGGAATTGGCCATATCGAGGGTGATGAAGGTTCCGGTGAGCAGGCGGACGAGGCTGTATGAGGCGGGAGTGATGAAGGAAAAGAGTATCCTCAATACGGGTTTGTGCCCTTGCCCGACGAGCAGCAATATCTGGACGATGAGAAAAAATGTCACGATGAATATCGAAGCGGGCCTGAGCGTGTCGGTGGCGGGGGTGATTAGGAGCATCAAAATGAAGAAGACGAAGAATTGGCTCGAGTAGAGGAAGAATTCGTCGAAGAAGCGTCTAATGTCCAATCTCATCGCCATCTCCTCCTCGTGAATCCCCGGGCAAATAATAATAACCGCCCTCACCGTCCCTGCAAAGCCCGAATGGGTTGCCCCGCTGTATTGACACCTATTAGGGCGGAAAAGATAATGGGCCCAGTATATCGGTATTAGGAGGCAATATGAAAAGTCGCGTCCTGTTCATGGTACTGGTCGCCGTCCTTCTCCTGGCAGGCTCCGCGTGGGCTCAGCCGGTCCTCGTCTACGGAACCACCGACAAGGTGACCGATATGGATCCTGCGAGCGCCTATGACCAGCACACGTGGGATATCTTCCAGAATATCGACAAAGGTTTGCTCGCTTATGAGCCCGGTACCGATAAAGTCATACCGGGTCTTGCCGAGAGCTATTCGGTCAACGCCACGGGCACCGAGTATACTTTCAAGCTGCGCAAGGGGCTCGCGTTCACCGACGGCACGCCTTTTACCGCCGATACCGTAAAGTGGTCCATCGATCGCGTCGTCGCCCTCAAGGGCGACCCCTCGTGGCTCGTGACCCAGTTCGTGAAGGAAGTCCAAGTCGTCGATCCCCTGACCGTCAAGTTCATCCTCACCGGGCCCACTCCCTACTTCCCGACCATCGTCGCGGGCAACCCGCCATACTTCCCCCTCAGCCCAAAGGTCTACCCCGTCGACAAGATCGTCCATGATCCCACCGAGCTCGCGGGCGGCGCACTCGTCGGCCTGGGTCCGTTCAAGTGCACTTCGTTCAAGCGGGACGAGGAAGTCGTGCTCGAGGCCAATCCCGCCTACTTCGGCAAGGCCCCCGGCGTCAAGAAGATCATCATCCGCTACTTCGCCGACGCGACCACCATGCGCCTCGCGCTAGAGAAGGGCGAGATTGACCTGGCCTACAAGTCGCTCAACCCCTCCGATATCGCCGACCTGCAAAAGAACGCGAAGCTCAACACGTATAAGCTGGCCGGGCCCTTCATCCGCTACCTTTGCTTCGAGTGCTCGGAGAGCGCCTTCAAGGACAAGGTCCTCAGGCAGGCCGTCGGCGCCCTCATCAACCGGCCCGAGATCAACCAGAAGGTCTACCTCGGCCAGAACCTCTCCCTGTACTCGATGATCCCCGTCGGCATGGTCTACCACAGCGACGATTTCAAGACGACTCTCGGCGACGGCAACGTCAAGCTGGCCGAGAAGCTGCTCGCGAGCGCCGGCTACAGCAAGGACAAGCCGCTCACTTTCGACCTTTGGTATACGCCGAGCCACTACGGCGACACCGAAGTCAACCTCGGCGACGTCCTCAAGGCGCAGCTGGAAAAGACGCCCTTCCTCAAGGTGACTGTGAAGAGCGCCGAGTGGGCCACCTACAAGCAGCAGTTCCACAACAAGCAGATGGCCGCCTACCTCCTCGGCTGGTACCCCGACTACGTCGACCCGGACGACTACACAGCTGCCTTCGCGCAGACCGATGGCTCCGCCGGCGAGGGGATCTACTTCTCCAGCAAGGTCTGGGACAACCTGTTCGTCAAGGAAGAGCAGAGCCTCGATCCCAAGGTCCGAGCGGATGTGTTCAAGCAGATCCAGAAGATGTGGACCGACGAGGCCATGACCGTGCCGATCTTCCAGGGCAACCTGTACATCATCACGCAGAAGAACGTCACCGGGGTCAAGGTCGGGCCGCCCCTCATCTTCAATTACGACGAGCTGCGCTTCATTAAATAGCACTATCCCGAAACTACGATTCGCGACCGGGCCCTCCTCGCGGGGGCCCGGTTTTTGAGAGGAGTCCGATGAGACGCATCTTCAATTACTTTCTGGTCCGCGTCCTTCTGACGATCCCGATGCTCTTCGTGCTCCTGACCCTCGTCTTCGTCGTTCTGAGAGTCATGCCCGGCGATCCCGTATCGGCTATGCTCGGCGGCCACGCGCCCGAGTACGTAATCCAGAATAAGAAGGCCGAACTTGGCCTCAACAAGCCCATCCTCGCGCAGTACCTGGACTACATGGGCCAGTTGGCCAGGGGCGACCTGGGCAAGTCGATGATCCTCCAGGAGCGCGTGTCGACACCCATCAAGGAAAGGCTGCCCGCGACGATAGAGCTAACCCTGTGCGGGCTCATCGTGACCTTGGCGCTAGGGATACCTTTGGGCGTCCGCGCCGCGCGGCGGCGCCGCACGGGACAGGATTTCGGCATACGCCTCTACGCCAACATCGTGTACTGCATCCCCGTCTTCTGGATGGGCCTCATGCTCCAGATGATCTTCGGGGTCTTCTTCAACCTCTTCCCCATAGCCGGCCGAATCGGAGCCAGGGTCATTTCCGCCGACTTCGACCGCACCGGATTCTATATCATCGATACGCTGGTAAAAGGGGATTTCGCCTCGCTATTGGACGTCCTGTACCACCTCATCCTTCCCGCCTTCACTCTCGGCATCACGCTTTCGGGCGTCTTCGTGCGGTTGACCCGCGCCAACATGCTCGATGTGCTCAAATCCGACTATGTGTTGGCAAGCAGGGCCAGGGGCGTGCCCGAGCGCAAGGTCGTGTATGTCCACGCGCTGAGGAACGCCCTGATCCCCATCGTGACGATGCTGGGGCTGCAGTTCAGCGCCCTTCTCGCCGGGGCGATCCTGACCGAGACCACCTTCTCGTGGCCGGGCATGGGGCGGCTTCTGCTCGAGCGAATATACTTGCGGGACTATCCGACGATACAAGGCGTCATCATCGTGTACGCACTGTTCGTGAGCCTGGTCTCGCTCGTCGTCGACATCGTCTACGCGATCATTGACCCGCGAGTCCAACTCTAGGAGCCCACGCAATGAACGATAAGCCAGGCGGCGCCGTGATCAGGGCCGCGAAATTTTCCGCCCGCAGGGGCCCTAGCCGGCCTCCTTCGCCGCTTCTCCGAGGCGGCGAGGCGGTACCGGGTGGAGTGGTGGATACTCGTCGCGGGCTGCATCGTGGTCGCGGCCATTCTCTTCATGACGGTTCTGCCCTTCGTCTTCACTCATTTCAGCCCCATCGACCAGAACGCCGGCCCGCAGATGAAGGCTCCGAGCGCCGCGCACATCATGGGTACGGACAACCTTGGACGCGATGTCTGGGCGCGCGTCGTTTACGGCTCGCGCACGATACTAGGCGTCGCCATCGCGGCCTCCCTGCTTTCGGCATTCATCGGGATTCCCCTCGGGCTACTGTCGGGCTTTTCGGGGCGATTCGGGGACAAGGTCCTTTCCCTCATCATGGACTCCATCTATTCGTTTCCCGGACTCATCCTCGCGATCGCCTTCGCTGCGATGCTCGGGCCGGGAGTGATTAACATCACCGTCGCGGTGGCGGTCATCTACGTGCCGACTTATTTCCGGTTGGTGCGCGGCCAGACGCTTTCGATCAAGCAGGAACTCTATGTCGAGGCCGCGAACGCCATCGGCGCCCGCAGGTCCACGGTGCTTGCGAAATACATATTCCCGAACGTAATCGCAACCGTCGTGGTGATCTTCTCGCTCAACGTCGCGGACGCCATCATGACCGAGGCCGCCCTTTCATACATCGGACTCGGGCTTCCGGCGGGCATCCCCGACTGGGGCATGGACCTCTCGATGGGCAAGAAATTTCTTCCGTCCGGCGTCTGGTGGATGATCACCTTTCCGGGACTGATGATCATGACGCTTGCGCTTGGGTTTACGATGATGGGCGAGGGCCTCTCCGAAATACTCAATCCCCGTTTGCAGGAGTACTAACGATGTCCAATATCGTGAAGGATCCCATCCTCGATATCCGGGATCTTTCAATCGCCTACCCCATCTCGATCGGAACCGTCCACGCGGTGACGAACGTATCCCTGACGCTCCACAAGGGCGAGGTGCTCGGCATAGTCGGGGAGTCGGGCTGCGGCAAGTCGACCCTCGGGCTTTCCATCCTCAAGCTCATGAAGCCGCCGGGAAGGATCACCTCGGGCCAGATCCTCTACAAGGGCCACGACGGCGTCGCGAAAGACGTGATCGGCATGGGCGAGCGCGAGCTGCTCTCGTTGCGCGGTAGCAACATCGCCATGATCTTCCAGAACCCGCTCACCTCGCTCGACCCCCTCATGTCGGTTGAACGGCACTTCATAGAAACGATCCGCGTCCATGAGCCTCGGACGAGCGTCTCGGAATGCGTAGCGCGGTCCGCGAAGATCCTGACCGATCTCGGCATCGAGGCGCGAAGGCTGAGGGAGTATCCTCACCAGCTCTCCGGCGGAATGCGGCAACGGATCATGATCGGGCTCGCCCTGGTCCTGCATCCCGACATCCTCCTCGCCGACGAGCCGACCACGGCCCTCGACGTCATCGTCGAGGCCGGTTTCACGGACCTCCTGATCAAGCTGCACAAGCTCTACGAGTTGACGGTCATCCTCATCTCGCACAACATCGGGCTGGTGGCGCAAATGGCGGACCGCATAGCGGTCATGTACGGCGGGAGGATAGTGGAGCTCGGAACGACGGAAGAGATTTTCGCGAGGCCCCTGCACCCCTACACGCAGGGTCTCCTCAATTGCGTTCCCAACATCCTCCTCGACCAGAAAGAATTGACCGCGATGCCCGGCAGCCCGCCGGATCTCGTCGGCGAGCTATCCGCCTGTCCCTTCGCCCCGCGCTGTCCGGAGGCCATGGATATTTGCCGTTCCAGCATGCCCGTTCTCGAAGACCGCGACGGACGAAATGTGGCGTGCTGGCTGTACGGAGAGGGAGGCTGAGGATGGCGACGCTGATGCGCGCGGAGCATTTGGTCAAGAATTTCCCCGTCAAGGGAACCTTCCTCGACTCGTTCACGAGGCGACGCAACGTCGTCCACGCCGTCGACGACGTGAGCTTCGACATCGCCGAGGGCGAGGTCCTGGGGCTCGCCGGAGAGAGCGGGTCCGGCAAGTCAACGACGGGTCGGCTCCTGATCCGCCTCATCGAGCCGAGTTCGGGCAGGGTGGACTATCACGGCTCGGATATCACGACATACACGAAGCGCGAATTCGAGTCGCTCAGGGCGAAGATGCAGATAGTGTTCCAGGATCCGGTAAGCTCGCTGAGTCCACGGATGAGCGTGGGAGAGGCTATCGGCCATCCCCTGTTGATCCACAATCTGGGCGACGCCGCCAGGCGCAGGGAAAAGGTGCTCGAGATGATGGAGAAGGTCGGCCTGGCCCCGGCGGAGTATCTCTATCGCAAGTATCCGCACCAGCTCTCCGGCGGGCAGAGCCAGCGCGTCGTTCTGGCGCGGGCGCTGGTGACACAGCCGGATTTCCTAGTGGCCGACGAGCCGATCGCCATGGCCGACGTGTCCGTCCGCGCCCTCATCATGCAGCTCATGCGACAGCTCAAGGACGAGATGGGGCTCACCTACCTCTTCATCACGCACGACCTCGCCACGGCGAAATACCTGTGCGACCGCGTGGCGATCATGTACCTCGGCAGGATCGTCGAACTGGCCACTCGGGACGAGCTTTTCGCCCATCCGCATCATCCCTATACCAAGGCTCTCCTCGCGGCCGTCCCGATTCCCGATCCCGCCGCGCATAGGAACAAGGAGTTGCCAAGCGGCGAGATCCCGAGCGCCATCAATCCGCCCTCCGGCTGCCATTTCCACCCGCGCTGCCCCTATGCCATGCCCGCGTGCGCTCTCGCGCGGCCGCCGCTCAAGGAAGTGGGCGGGGGACATCTCTCGGCATGCATACTCGAGTAGGTGGTATATGAGTTCCGTAAACCGCGCGGTCGGCGCCATTATGAACGCCTGCTTCCTGGCCGCTCTTTTCGTCTCCTGCCACGCGCCAGCGAAAGTAGCGCTCCCTCCCAAGATCGTGATCGTCACTCCTTCGGAAGCTCTCGCTCCCGAAGAATTCAAAGGCGCGGAAACTCTCGTGCATGCCTATTCGGCAAAAGGCTCCAAGGGTGAAGTCGCGCACGCAGTTCTTCCGGACGCCAAGGCGGCGGCAAGCGCAGACGCCAAAGCGTCGGGTGTCGCCTCTTTCATCGCCGAGGCCGCGAGCGATCCCAGGATCGCAGCTATCGTCGTCGATCCTGCCCTGCCGGGAAGCGCCGAGGGGCTCAGGCGAGCCAAGCAGGCTAAGCCGGCTCTTCTCGGCTTCGCCGGCGATTCCCGCGAGGATCCGCTGGCAATCCAGGCGTCGGCCGATATCGTGGTGGACCTGGACCGCGTTTATAGAGCTTATCTGATTCCCTGGGCCGCCAAGAAAATGGGGGCCAAGGCCCTCGTTGCCGCCTATTCGCAGGCGGAAGACGCGGCTCCGGACACTGGACGCGAGAAGGCGATCATGGCGGCGGCGAGCGCGGACCTCGGGCTCAAATACACCTCGATCGCCGCGCCGCCTGGTACGGATGCCGCGTCCTATGCGCGGGCCATGACGGAATCCTGGCTCCGCGACTACGGCCCCGACGCCGCGCTGTACTGTTCCGAGGCGCAGCTTGCGGGGCCCCTCATCGCGGGCGCGATCGCCGGCGACGGCATCGTCGTCGACGAGGCGGGCCGCGCCACTCGCGCGGCCTACGCGGCCGCGCTGGGACTGGACTTGGCGCCGGCGAAAGGCAGTGTCGAAGGGGAACGTAGACTCATCGAACAGGCCTTGGCCGCGGTCGGGGGACACGGGCGATTCGGCGAATGGGAGGCCGATTTCGATCAAGCGAGCGTCGAAGGGCTGGGCGAGTTCGCGCTGCGCGCGGTCGCAGGAGCCGCGCGCAAGGACGATCTGAAGGATCTCGTCGCCGCGTTCGACGCTCGCTCTCCGGGCGCCGCGTGGCTAGCTATCTACGACGTCGATCCGGAGACCGGGGTGAGGTCCGCCAACCGGGTCCTCATGCGGCAAGACATCTATGTCTTCGGATCGGGATACCTCCAGAGCGCGCTTGTGCAGGTTCCCGCCAAGTATCTCGTCCTCCGTTGATTCGCAAGCCTTCCCTCGATTAGTATCTCCCAATCGTCGCGGAAAATTTTAAAGGGAGAGAGCCGATGGCCAAATACCCGTTCGGGGAGATCGAGAGGAAATGGCAGGCCAGGTGGGAGGCGAAAAAGACATTCCGCGCCGCCGAAGATCCGTCCTACCCCAAGGATAAGCGGCGCTATGTGCTCGATATGTTCCCCTATCCTTCGGGAGCGGGACTCCACGTGGGCCATCCCGAGGGCTATACCGCAACCGACATCTATTGCCGCTACCTCAGAATGATGGGGTTCAACGTACTGCATCCGATGGGCTTCGATGCCTTCGGCCTGCCAGCCGAGAATTACGCGATCCAGACGGGCACCCACCCGGCCGTGACGACCATGGCGAACATAGACCGTTTCCGCGAGCAGATCAAATCGCTCGGCTTCTCCTACGATTGGGATCGCGAGATATCGACCTGCTCGCCCGACTACTACAAATGGACTCAGTGGATATTCCTCAAGCTCTTCGAGCGGGGCCTCGCCTACGAGGCCGAAATGCCCATCAACTGGTGCCCTTCCTGCAAGACCGGCCTCGCGAACGAGGAAGTGAAGGACGGCGCCTGCGACCGCTGCGGCACCAAGGTAGTGCGCAAGAGGATCCGACAATGGGTGCTCAGGATCACCGCCTACGCCGACCGCCTCCTCGAGGACTTAGGCCCCCTCGATTGGCCGGAGCCGATCAAGATCATGCAGCGCAATTGGATCGGCCGATCCGAAGGCGCCTCCGTGCGGTTCGGGATCGAGGGCTCGAACGAAAAGCTGGAAATATTCACGACCCGTGCGGACACGCTCTTCGGCGCCACGTATATGGTGCTCTCCCCCGAGCATCCGCTGGTCGCAATGGTAACGTCCCCCGCCCAGCGAGTCGGGGTGGAGGCCTACGTCGAGGCCGCCGCGCGCAAAAGCGACCTCGAGCGCACCGACCTGGCCAAGGAGAAGTCCGGCGTCTTCACCGGCGCTTACGCCGTGAATCCCCTCAACGGCGCCCGGGTACCGATCTGGATATCCGACTACGTCCTCGTTTCCTACGGGACCGGCGCCATCATGGCCGTACCGGCCCATGACGACCGCGATTGGGAATTCGCGAAGAAGTTCGGTCTCCCCATCGTTCAGGTCGTAGCATCGAAGGCGCAATACGAGTCGGGCGCCGATTTCGTGAAAGAGCCCGCGACGTGCGACATCGAGGACGGCTACTCGGTCAACTCGGGTGAGTTCAGCGGTTTGACGACGGACGAGGCCAAGCGCCGCATCCTTGAGAGAATCGAGCGCGAGGGCATCGGCAAGAAAGCCGTAAATTACAAGCTCAGGGACTGGATCTTCTCGAGGCAACGGTATTGGGGCGAGCCGATACCGCTGGTTCACTGCGATCGCGATGGCATCGTGGCGGTCCCCGAGTCCGAGCTTCCCCTCCTCTTGCCCGAGACGAAGAGTTTCGCGCCATCGGGCACGGGCGAATCGCCTTTGGCGAACGTAACCGAGTGGGTGAATACTACCTGCCCCAAATGCGGCGGGCCCGCGAAACGCGAGACGAATACGATGCCCCAGTGGGCCGGGTCGTGCTGGTACTACCTCCGCTTCCTGGATCCGCGCAACCCCGGGGCATTCGCGTCAAAGGGAGCCAGCGAGTACTGGATGCCCGTCGATCTTTACGTCGGAGGCGCCGAGCACGCCGTGCTCCATCTGCTATACTCGCGCTTCTGGCACAAGGTGCTCTACGACATCGGCGCGGTCTCCACAAAAGAGCCGTTCGCGCGCCTGGTGAACCAAGGCATGATCCTTGGCGAGGACAACCAGAAGATGTCCAAGAGCCGCGGCAACGTGATCAACCCCGACGACATCATCAAGGAATTCGGCGCCGACTCGATGCGCGTCTACGAGATGTTCATGGGGCCGCTCGAGGTGTCCAAGCCCTGGGCGACCGCGGGCCTCATCGGCGTGAGCCGGTTCCTCGAAAAACTGTGGACTCTATCGGAGCGTATCCGCTCCGATGCGGAGCGTATCCGCTCCGATGCGGAGCGCGGCGTAGCGGACGGGGAGCCGAGCAAGGAGTCGCTGAAAGCGCTGCATCGCGCCATAAAGAAAGTGAGCTTCGATACCTCGACCCTGAACTTGAACACCGCAATCTCCGCCATGATGATCTACCTCAACGAGCTGGGAAGGCTCGAGCGAATAACGCGATCGCTCTGGGAGCCTCTCGTCCTCATGCTGGCGCCCTACGCGCCCCACCTGGCGGAAGAGCTTTGGGAGCGGGCGGGCCACGCTGAGAGCCTTGCGCGAGAGCCCTGGCCAACCTACGACGAGTCGCTCTGCGCGGACGATACGAAGGAGATCGTCGTTCAGGTGAACGGCAAGATCCGCGAGCGCTTCACCGCGGCGGCGGGCTCTCCCGAGGCAGAGCTCGAGGCGAAGGCGAAGGCCCTGCCGAAAGTCGCGGAATGGACTCGTGGGAAGAAGGTGGCGAAGATCGTCGTCATCAAGGACAAGCTGGTCAATATAGTCGTGGTCGAGTAGCCTCAGGCCCTGATCAGCAACAGGGAGTAGGCGGCCAGCACGATCGCCGCCAAGCACGCCGAAGCGGCAGGTTTCGGGCGAGTCTCCGAGGGCGAGCTCGAGCCATCTCGCTTCGGCGCGTCCCATACCTTCAGCATCAGGCTGTCCGCGTCCTCGATCAATGTCGCGGGGCGGACCGTGCCGGCGTGCTCGACGATCCGATCGTAGTATACGAAAGCGGACGCCACGATCGCCCCGAAGCGGCCCGGAAGCCGCAGGCCGGGAAGTATCGTCGCCTTGGAAATGTACACGAGGCCCTCGAATACCAGGGCTTTCCCTACGCCGTCCAGGAGCGCCGATCGAGTTATCCTCAACGGCCCGAGGGCGACGAGGACCTTGCCTACCGGCACCAGGAGATTCGCGGCCACGATGCCCGCCGAGACCGCGATCGTCGCGAAGAGCGAAATCCTTTTCCCGGAGAGCCAAGCGGCGCCCAGGAAACATAGGAACATGACGGCCCGTATCTCGAGCGATCGCTGGAAGAGATAGGCCACGGAGATCGCGGCCCCTCCCAGGGCGAGGGCCCCCGGGGCGAAGGTCCGCATCCAGCGCTCCCGCCGGCCGAGCCTATCCATGAGTCTCGCCCATGGCCCGAGCGTACCAGGCCGACTTGGAGACGAAGAGCTCCGCGAAAACGCCGAGGAGCGCGCCGGTCACGAGGCCCGCGGCGAGGAAGGGCGGCGCAATGAGTCGCACGGAATCGCCGAAGACGATCAAGCTCGCGAGGAGCATCTGGACCGAATTTGACGCGACCGCGCCGAGAACGGAGACGCCGACCGCGGAAACCAAGCGCCCCATGGCTCTGCGAGCCAGCCACATGACAAGAGCGGCCGTCAGAGTGCCGGCCAGCGAAAACAAGGCGACATACGAGAATAGGGAGCCGGAGATCACGCTCATCCCGAAGACCTTGACCAGGGCCAGGGCGAGATACCAGGGCAAAGGCAGCAGGTCCGCAGCGAGGAGGATTGGAAGATTGGCTATGCCGAGCCGCATGAAAGGCAACGGCTTGGGAACCATGTACTCGAGCGCCGAGAGGAAGAAACAGAATGCGCCGAGAAGGGCGGTGATGTCCGCATAGGTCCGGCGCCTGGCGTCAGTATACCGAGGCGTCGACGCCGTCATTCGATCTCCTGCCCTCGACGCTGACGAAGACTTGGTTGGGGAGGCACGCGACCCATTGGCCGGGCTTGGCGATCGCTCCGGCCGCTATGCAGGTTTTGTTCGGGCAGGGCGAGGCGATGATCCTCACGGCCTTGCCGCTGATCTGGACGATCGTGTCGCCCAAAGGGCCCGCGACGCGGACTTCCCGGTCGGTAGAAAGCGGATATACCCATTCGCCGCCCCTGCCCTTGAGGATTGCGCTGGCCTGCCCCGAGCCCGGCCCATAGGCCGAAACTGCGGCAAAGGCGATGACGCCGGCAGCCGCCAGCGTTATTACGATATCCAGGGGCTTGAGACGCATGTGCCTGGACGACTGCTCACCGTCACTCCGCGCAATCGCATTCGCCGTCCCCGCAGCCGTGCCCGTGTTCGTCGTCGCAGCCGCCCTCGCAATCGCATCCGCCGTGGACATGGCCATGCTGGAGCTCTTCGGCAGTGGCTTCGCGCACGTCGACTACCTTGACAGTGAAATGAAGCTCTTCTCCCGCCAGAGGATGATTTGCATCTATCGTCACTTCGTCGCCATCGATGCTCATTACGGTCACTATCTGCGCCCCGTCCTCCCCATGAGCCTCGAATTGCATCCCGAGTTCGATAGCCGCGCCCTCGCCGAAATCCGACTTGGAGACTTTGAACACGAGTGCCTCGTCGCGCTCTCCGTAGCCTTCCTTCGCTGGGACCACGCAAGAAACCTCGTCGCCTGCCTGCTTACCCAGAAGGTGCCGTTCGAGGCCCACGATGATGTTTTCGTTCCCGTGGAGGTAAATAAGCGGATCGGATGCTACGGAGGAATCCAGTACTTCCCCCTGGGCGTCTTGGAGCTTGTAATCTATTGTAACGACGCGATCCTTCTCGATGACCATTAGGTATCCTTTCGGGGCGCTGGTCCCCGCTCAGCGAAGAGAATAATGTATATATTTTTTCCATATATGAAAAAGAGGCATGAGCGAAGCCGCTTAACAGTGATGGCGGAGACTGCCGATATTGATACTAGTCCGCGACCAGCGACCAGGGAGTCCCATGCCGATGCCGATCAGGCCTAGCGCCTCCGTCTCCAATGTACTACTCGGTTCGACCCTCACTGCCGCTTCGGCCTTCTGCCTCGCCTCGATCGCGGTCGAAGGACTCGCCCCCGGAAGCCTGCCTGTCCTGGCTCTCCCCGGCTCTTTCCTCATTGGGGCCTTCGCCTGGGCCTCTCCTTTCGTGGCAGTTTGGCTCGCAGCCGCCGCCATCCTCGCCTTCCTGCCAGGTTGGCGTCCCGCTTCTCTTGCCGCCCTCGCGGGCTCTGTCCTGCCCTTTCTGCCCATCGCGGCGATAGCGCGGCTCGGAGCCGAACCTGAGCCTTTCCTTTCCAAGCATCCTTACCTGGCGGCCGCCGGCCTGCCGGCCCTCGTCCTCGCCGGCCTGGCCATCTCGCTTGCCCTGGCAGCCTTCGTCGCCTACGCCTCAAGGGCCGTCGCCGCACTCTCGATCGTCCGTCGGCCGCCACGGCCGACGCGCGGCCTTCTCCCGCCGCCCCCGGCTCCAATATTGCCTTTGGTCCCGAATGAGACCAAAGATGCGCCTTTCGAATTCCGAGTGCCCGAGCTCCCGCCGCTGCCCCTTCTCCGAGCTCTCGAGGAGGGCCCGGTGGACGGGTCGTCGGAGACTCCCGACGCCGTCGACGCTGCCGACGCGCCGGCGAATGTCGAAACGTCCGCGACTATGCGCCATGGCGAGGAAAGCTCGTCGAGCTCGAGGGCGAGCGGCCCATCGAATTCATGTCCGTGCCCCCTTCCCACGCACACGGCGCCGCCTCCGACGAGGCGGCCGAGGCGGCGGCCGCAGCCGCCCGAAACGTAGTGCTCGCCCTCCAAGCGTCCCGCCGGAAGGACAAGGCCTACTCCGTGCCCTCCGAAGGCATACTCACTGCCTATCCCGACGGAGAGTACTGGATCGTCGACGAGAAGACCAAGCGCTCCGCGGAGGTGCTGCGCGAGACACTGGCCGAGTTCAAGATCGAGGCGGAAGTGACCGGCATTCGCAAGGGACCGGTCATCACGATGTTCGAGATTCTGCCCGCTCCGGGCGTCAAGCTGTCCAAGATCACCAACCTCGGCGACAACATCGCTCTCAGGCTCGCAGCCTCCAGCGTGCGCATCGTCGCCCCTATCCCCGGCAAGCACGCCGTGGGCATCGAGGTGCCAAACAGAGGCGGTCCATCGTCTTCCTGCGCGAGATAGTCGAGAACGAGTCTTTCAAGACGGCGAAAATGGAGATCCCGATCATCCTCGGCAAAGACATCGCCGGGGAGGCCCAATTCATCGACTTGACGCACACCCCCCATCTCCTCATCGCAGGCGCAACCGGCTTGGGGAGTCGGTCTGCGTAAACTCGA